>JBILUX010000004.1:0-20548 GCA_044370765.1 Candidatus Planktophila sp.
CACCCGATGCACGTGTGTATAAATGCGTGTGCTCGACATCGATAATTGGTGATCGCTCACCCATCAATCGCGCAGACCACGAGCGCTCATTGTGAATCGCCACGACAAAGACGCCGCCTTTTTGCAGCGCATCGGCGCAGGTTTTAAGGGTTGAAACTGGATCGGTTAAGTGATCGAGTGTGTGAAACATTGTTCCGACTTCAAATGAGTTATCTGCAAGCACGCCCGCCTTCATCATGCTGGCGATCATGTGCGGCTTAATATCTGCGCGAGCGGCGTTAATTGCCTCAGTGCTTGGCTCGACTCCGGCAACGTTGGCAAAGCCGCCATCTTTAGCAGCTTCTAAGAAGAAGCCATTTCCGCCACCGACTTCAAAGATAGATTTCTTAAAGTTCTTTCCGCCTAGTGCTTTCTTTACTAAGTTGAAATATGTCTTCTTCAATCCATCAACCTCGGTTGAGTAATCAAAGGTCGATTCGACATAGAGCTTTTCTAAATCAACATCTAAAACGGGATCAGAGCGCAAGAGTGTGCATTTGTTGCAGCGGACCCACTGGTAGTGGCGGCGATCTGGAAGCCTGCGAGCTGAGAAGATCTCAGTTGAAAAACTGGTCTCGTCTACATTGGATGGGTAGACGGGAACTGCGTTTCCTTCGGTTTCACAGATCGGACACTTAGTTGCGATTTCCATTAACTCTTGCTCCCTTTACTTTGGAACTTTGACGGCAAAATGCCCAGCACGAACACCTGGAACATCTTGTTGAATATAGACATTACAGAGCGTCTTGCCCTCGAACTGGAAGAGATTTGTACCTTCATCGCTCACGACAATCACATCGGGATCGATCTTAAAGATGTAGTCGCAGGAAGTCTGCGCCGTCTGCTTGCTCATAAATAGATCAAAAGGTGAGTTCAGGATCGATACCGATTGAACTCCGGTCGCCTTTTCAACGTAGTACGAGGATGCGCCAAAGAAGCCAATTGTCTGCCCCTGGCCCTTGGCATATTCAGCTGCCGCCTTTGCATCGGCAACAGAGGCGACCACAGTTGGCTTAGGCCATCGCGGGGTTGTCTGGGCCTCATTAATCCGCTTCATCTCAATGCTTGGATTCGGAGTCAACAGCAATGAGGCAAAGGGGATCGAGATGATTAGAAGTAGCGGAAGAACCCATGCAAAGTTCTTCTCTTTCATTGAACGCGGTGAAAATAGGAATCCCTTTTGTAGATTTCCAAATACCAATGTTTTAACGGGATCCTTCATTAAGATTCCAATGAAAGCGGCAAGTGAGACCGTTAAAGGTAAGAAGAGAACCTGCATCTGACCTGATGCATAGGATCTATTGAGGTAGTACGTGAAACCAAATAGCGACCACAACCCAAAAGCAAAGCCAATCAATGCATTGAGTGAATACTCACCGGAAGCCTCTGTGCTCTTTTTGGATTTGAATATATAGATTCCATGAACAACAACAAGTAAAACTAACAAAGGCAGAATGTAGAGAACTGGCCCTAGGGTGCGGATGCGCTCGGCGCCAAAGCCCGAACCAAATTGACGGGCGAAGAATAAGAAGAATTTAAAGTCAACAGATTTACCTGCCACCGCCGCAATGATTGGATAGATAGCAAATCCAGGTACGTAGCCAATGAGTGCGAAGGCAGTGGTTTTAATATCTAAGAATTGGCTCGATCCTGCAATAGCTATAACAATGTAGGCGGTAACAACTGCAGCGATTCCAAAGTCTTGAGACTGCCACGTTGTAACACCTGCGATAAAGCCAAAGATGAGAAAGGCTGCCGCCCGCTTAGATGCCGAGCTTGCCGATGTCTTTCGAAGTAAGAGGATTAACAGACCGATAAGAACTAGACCCGGGAAGATACGAATCGAAAGACCCGATAGCAGCGCCGCGATCGATCCTAAATACTCTTCGCGAGTTGGAAATTGTGTGAGTGCTGTAAATGGGACTACAAGACCAATAGCTAAGAAAATGGATTTGCGATCAATAGCGTTCCAGGCGATAAAGACGCCGATTATGATCGTAATGAAACTCAAGAGAGTCAAACCAATGAGTGCAAAGTTTGAGATCTGAGCTGCGTTCATCCCTCCTACAAATGGCTTTAAGAAGAAGCCGTAGAAGCTCTGATACTGAGGGATGAAATCTGAATACGGCCAGTGTCCAACAAGCGGGGCCAAGAGCTCGTTAATTACGTATTCGGAGTGATCCGCATCGATTACCGTTGCCGCGCTCTGCCAGAAACTTGGCACTACTAATACGGCATTGATAAGAAATAGCCCAGAGAGCAGGGCTTTCCAGGCGACATTTAAAGTCCGCCACTCAAGAATTTTAAAGAGGAAAGGTGTTATTAAGAGGGCGAGAATTAGAACATATGGACCAAAGCCCAACCACAAGCGGTATGAGAGCACGACACCGTTAATCGGTTCGTGCTGTTCAATGCCGGCGATTCCAAGTGCAGTAATAATAAAAGCTAATGAGCCGTGAAGATACTTACCCGTTGACTGGTTAGCCTTTGAAAAACCCATCAAAAGAAATATTCCAGCGATCATGATCGCAAGTAAGTAAATGGCTTTATCTGGGCCTTCACTCTGCGTTGTGCCACGTAGCAGTTGAATAATAAAGATAAGGCTTCCAGTAATTGCAAAGGCTTTAATTCCTAGAGCTATAGGCGTCGGGAAGGTTTCCTGGACAGTTGGCTTTGCCGCAACGTATTTTTTCTTAGCCATTATCTCTCCTTGAAATTGATTCGCTCGATCTCGAACATTGGCGGCGTCCGCCTTACCTGTCCGTGGATGCTCAAAATATATTCTCCAATAAGACCAAGGAATAGCAGTTGTACCCCACCCATTAAGAAGATTCCGACGATAATCGTTGGGATTCCAACAGGCGCACTTCCATTAGATGTCAGAACCATGATTACGGTAAAGAGCGCGTACGCAAAACCAAAGAAGGAGAGTATGAAACCGCCCAGCAAGGCAAGGCGGGCGGGTACGCGCGACGTTGAAACGAAGCCATTAATCGCTTGATCGATGAGGGAGATGAAGTTATTTTTCGACTTACCTCGCTCGCGCTTGACCCAGGTATAAGAGACCGATGTGCTCTTAACCCCAGTTTGGGCGATTAAGCCACGAATATATGGGTATTGATCATCGACGGCCAAGATTGAGTCGATGACTTTCTTATCGGCTAGTAAGAACTCACCTGAGTTAAGAGGGATTACGGCTGCTGCGAACTTCTTGATAATCCGATAGTAAATACCGCGCGCGATACGCATAATCAGAGCCTCTTCGCGCTTGGCCCGGACACCGTAGGTAACTAAGAAGCCGGCCTCCCAGTTTTTCACAAATTCAGGAATTACTGAGGGTGGATCTTGTAAATCTGCTGCCAACTGCGGGATAACTATGTCTCCCGTTGCACTCTTCATCCCATTCCACATATTTCTAAATGGGCCAACGTTACGGCTATTGGATATGACTTTGACATGCTTATCTTTAGCGGCCATTTCACGCAGCTTGGTGAGCGTTGAATCGGTCGATGCATTGTCGGCAAAAATATGTTCGTAGTCGTAGCCCGGAAGCTGCTCCATCACTTTCTTTAACTCCGCTGCGCAGATTTCAACGTTGACTTCCTCGTTATAGCAGGGCGTAATAACCGATATCGTCTTCATTTATTCTCTCCGTAAAACTTATTAATCTGTTGATCGATGGCAGATAGTGGAGAGCTCTTCATAGATTCTTTCTCCCAATCAATAGTCCAGCTAATCGCCTCACGTGCTTCAAATCGATTGTTCCAGCCTAACTCTTTCGTTGCCAACTCTGATGAGAGCCATAGCAATCCAGATTCATGTGGGGCGTTAGGGTCGATCTGGATATCTACTCCCTTTGCGCCTTCCCACTGCGCGCATGCATAATTGGCCATCTGCTCAACGGTTAATTTTGATTCTTCGCCAGGACCAAAGTTATATGCACGCGAAATTGCACGGCCCTTCATCAATGCCGATCCCATAGTTAAGTATCCATTGAGCGGATCTAAAACATGCTGCCAAGGGCGAATCGATTCAGGATTTCTAATCACTGTTTTTACACCAGCGTGAAATGATCGAATTAAATCGGGGATTAAGCGATCCTCTGCCGTGTCGCCTCCGCCGATGACATTTCCAGCACGCGCCGAAGCGATAGCAATCTTGCCGTCACTGTGGCTGGCAATCGTCTGCCATGCAGAGACAACCATCTCGGTTGCAGCTTTGCTGGCGCTATAGGGATCTTTGCCACCCAGTGGTTCATCTTCAGAATATCCACCGAGTTTTTCAACGTTTCTATAGACCTTATCGGTTGTAATCGCCACTACCCAGTGTGTGGCTTTATTCGTAACGGCGGCATTTAATACGTGCGCTGTGCCCATGACGTTTGTATCAAAGGTTTCAATCGGCTCTTTATATGAGCGGCGTACTAAAGGCTGCGCGGCAAGGTGGAAAATCCCATCAAATCGATGTGAAGCAAAGTACTTCTCGACCGCGCCGCGATCGCGAATATCTAAAATAGTGCTTTCCTTTAAACCAAGATCACCAACAACATTAAAGAGTGAGTTGGCCTCGGCCTCAAGTGCTAAACCATAAACCTCGGCCCCAGCTAAAACTAAGATTCGAGAGAGCCAGGCACCTTTAAAGCCAGTGTGCCCAGTAACTAAAATCTTCTTACCTGAGTAATCCTTTAAAAAGTTAGCCATGAAAAGAGCTCACCAAATTTTCCAAGGAGCTTCGTTGTTAGCCCATAGCTCGTTGAGATCTTGAGATTCGCGGAAAGTATCCATCGGCTGCCAGAAACCCTCATGCTTATAGGATTTCAATTCGCCTTTCTTCGCAAGCTTTTCAAGCGGCGACTTTTCTAACACACACTCAGAATCAAGGTAATCAAAGATCCCAGGCTCGAAGATGAAGTAGCCACCATTGACCCATTTTTCAGCCTGTGGCTTTTCAGCAAACTCTGTCACGGTCTCGTTCTCATCTATCTGCATCGCACCAAATCGATTTGTTGGGCGCACGGCCGTAACAGTTGCCGTCTTGCCATGGGATTCGTGAAAGGCAGTCAGCGCTTTAAGATCGATATCTGCAACGCCATCGCCATAGGTGCAGAGGAATTTTTCGCCCTCAACGTACTGCTTGATGTTGTGAATGCGTCCGCCGGTCATCGTTGTGAGCCCGGTATTAGCCAAAGTCACGGTCCAGTTTTCAGTCTTTGATTTAGCGTGCTGAACAAAGCCCTCGTCATCGCCGAGCTTTACCGTGATGTCGTGGGTACGGGCTTCGTAGTTCAAAAAGTAATCTTTAATGTAGTCACCCTTGTAACCAAGGCAGATAACAAAATCATTGATGCCCTGAGTTGAGAGAGTTTTCATGATGTGCCAAAGGATCGGACGGCCGCCGATTTCAACCATCGGCTTTGGGCGATACTCGGTCTCTTCGCGAAGACGCGTTCCAAGACCACCTGCAAGAATTACCGCTTTCACGAAATTCCCCCTTCAAGAGAATAGGGCCAAACTCTAACGGCACGGGCTCCCAAGGATTATGGAAGCGGTATTTTGAGCCATATATTACTATCCTTACCCACGTATTCAAACGAGTTGAAGGGTTGCAATGATGTCCAATACTGCCAAACCCTTCGCAAAGGCCGCCGATCTTGCATTAGCTGCCCGTCATGAAATCATCTCAATGACCAGTACTGCAAAGGCCTCCCATGTGGCATCGGCGCTTTCAGTTGTAGATATTTTAAGTGTTCTTTATTCGGGGGCTGCAAATATTTCGCCAGCGAATATGGATGCCGCCGATCGCGACATCGTCATTTTATCTAAGGGCCATTCAGCCTCTGCCCTGTACTCAGTCTTAGCCCTCCAGGGATTTTTTCCAAAGGAATGGCTCGCCCTCTATTGCCAGAATGATGCACCCCTTGGTGGACACGTAACATCTAAGGGAGTCCCTGGCGTTGAGCTTTCAACCGGCTCATTGGGCCATGGCCTTCCATACGGCCTTGGCATTGCAATGTCGCGCAAAAAGAGCGGGGCTAAGGGTCGAGTATTTGTGGTGATGTCTGATGGCGAATGCGATGAAGGCACTACGTGGGAATCGGCGATGATCGCTAACCATCACGAGTTAGATAACTTAGTTGTCATCGTTGATCGCAACAAGATTCAATCACTGACCTTTACTGAAGATACGTTAAAGCTCGAGCCTTTTGCCGATAAGTGGATCGCCTTTGGCTGGGATGCAAAGACCGTTGCCGGTCATGATTACTCGCTTTTGGCCGCAGCGCTTTCAACACAGACCAGACCTACATGCATCATCGCCGATACCACTAAAGGTAAGGGTGTTGATTTCATGGAGAACAGCGTCCTCTGGCATTACAAGCCGCCCACTTCCGATGATGTAACAAAGGCCTTCGAACAGTTACGTGAGAACTACTGATGCGCGATACCTTTGTTAAAACCCTCCTTGAGGCGGCGAAGAAAGATAAAAATATTATTTTGATGACCGGTGATTTAGGTTATGGCGTTCTCGATACCTTTGAGAAAGAGCTACCTGGGCAATTCATTAACTCAGGTGTTAACGAACAGGCGATGATGGGTATGGCGGCAGGGTATGCCTCCACCGGCAAGCGAGTCTTTGTCTACAGCATCGGAAACTTTCCAACGCTGCGCTGTCTTGAGCAGATTCGAAACGATGTCTGCTTAATGAACAACCCAGTCGTTATCGTCTCGGTCGGTGCTGGCTATGCCTATGGCTCTCAGGGCTACACCCACCACGCTTTAGAAGATATCGCTGTCCTGCGTGCACTTCCCAACATGGAGGTCATCGTCCCGGCCGATGCTATAGAGACTGCAGCACTCACACACTCAATCATTGCCTCTACAAAACCTACATATTTGCGCTTAGGCAAAAGCGGTGAGCCCGTAATTCACACCACCGCACCACAAGTTTCACATGGGGTAATCAATGAGGTCTCCCCTGGAACCTCTGGCACATTAATCTTTGCCGGCTCTGTCGGCACAGTTGCAGTCGCTGCAGCTAAAGAGTTAGCGGCACAGGGTATTTCAGTAGCCGTTGCTTCGATGCCCTATGTATCAACCGTTGACCTTAAATACATCAAGAGTGCTTTGGGCAAGGGACCAATCATTGTTATTGAAGAGCACTCTTACCGCGGCGGTGTGGGTACTGCAGTTCTTGAAGCGGTAAATGCAGCAAACCTACATGGGGCAATTGGCTTAATCGCTGCAGATCAAAATAATCTTTCTCAAATTGGTGATCAAAACTTCTTGCGAACTGCCAATGGAATTAGCGTTGAAACTATTATTGCGAAATTTAACGCCTTGGCGGAAGATTAAAAACGACTTCCTGACCATTGTCACAACGCAACGGATCAACAACTTCACGATGTCGCCACTGGATAGTCTGGGCGATTCCGTTTTCAAATGAGACAACTGGCTTCCATCCAATCGAAGTAAGTGATTCACAGGCCGGCTCTAACTTCATTACCTGGTCGGGCCGGTAATCCAAATTTCCAAAGCCAAGCAAATGCTTGGCGCTCAACTTATCGGCGATAATGTGAATTGCATCCTTCAAAATAATAGTCTTCGGATTTCCAACATTTATCACACCTGACATAGATTCATTGTCGATGACAGCTTCAAAAGCGCGCGCTAAATCAAAGGCATGCAGATAACTCCACTCCTGTTCACCCTTTGTTAAATCCATAACCTCACCCTTTGTTAACGTGTCGATCAACTGCGGGATTAGCCATGTATCGGTATCAGATGGCCCATAGGTAGAAAAAATCCGAAGCCAAGCAAAGCGTGTGGCCGAACCTTCCAGAACCTGCTGGGCAGCCTTGCGTGCGGCGACCTTGGCCGCACCGTACTTTGTCGTCGGATTATCGGGTAGATCCTCAGTGATGCGGTTTGAGACTGGGCCAAGCTCTGCCTGGCTACCAACGCCAATAACAAGGCCCGCGCCGGCATCTCTGGCCGCTACTGCAAGGCGCTCCATGCGTTCAATATTGTCGGACTGACGCTCATCGTTTCTATCTTGATTGCCCACGCCCCACCAATCGGCGAGCACCAAAGCCTGTGGCTTTTCAGTCGATATGAAGGTAGCCCAATCTGCGCTCTCTCTGCGTTCAATCCGCAAGCCATCAATTCCTTGAAGCCTGTAGATATCAGAGCTCGGACGAACAAGGGCAGTGACCTCATGGCGCTCGGCCAACACCCGACAAATCCACGAACCTAAAAAACCAGATGATCCAGTTACAACAACCCTCATGTATTTGGTTTAAGAAGGGGATTGCCGCCAACGAAGCGATCTGGGACATCAAAGCGTGGCTGACCCACTGCATCCATATCGGCATAAAAACGATCTATGGGTTTCAGCGTTGCATATTGCGCAGTAGTAATTGGTGATTGATAGACCTTCATCCCATATTTATTAAGGATATTTCCAACAATCTCTGGGGTTTTTGGCGCGCAGGCAGTATCACCATTAAAACAAATAATCCGCATCTCATTATTCATTCGAGTGCCCAATAAAATATCATTGGGGGCTTTACCTACCCAATGAGTATCACCCATAAATCCCAACACGTTGCTTAGCGCACGATATGTTGTCAAATAATTGTAATTGCTGAGTTCGGCTTGAGCCGCCTCATCATTTAGAATTATGGTCATTTCAGAGGGATAGGAAAATTCCTGTTGTTTAATCAACCCAGCATTTGCTGATACAACGGATGCGACCATTATCGTCACATAAGAAACCGGTGTCACCATCCGAAGCCAGTAAGGCGTATCGTTCTTAGAGTTCTTGGCACGCTTTACTTTCAAGTTTTGAGACATTCTCTCGCCGATTATTAATATGAAAAGCGGTCCGACATAAGTTGCAACCTTTACGTAGGAATAATTACTGCTCAGGCTTGTGTTCTTTGCCCAAAAAGCAACGGCTGCACAGACAATAATAATTGAGAGTCCAAGAATAGAGACTGATCTATCCCAAGCGATTTTGCTACGCAATCCACGCAGAACCACCCAAATCAAACCAGCAGATAGAAGGATTCCGATTAGCATGATCGCTGGATCTCGTGGCGCACCAGCTTTGCCAGTCCAGATATTTATTAGACCAAGCATTTCAGATGGCAGAGGCCAGTAATTAAATAGGAAACCCGTACCTGAGGCCAACTTCAAACGGATACTCATCGTGGTCATAGCTGCATATGTATATGGGGCGACGACAACAGCAGCGAAAATGCCACCGATAAACACTGTCTTGATTAAAGAAAGAGAGAGTTCGCGCTTAGCCAATATACCTAAGAAGATTGCCGAGATAGCAAAGACTGCAGCCAAAGTCATACTTGAATCTATATACGTCACTGCGTTTGCAAGCCAACCAAATGCCGACAGTGCAACCAAGCCCCTAAAGACCGTTGGCGTTAACTCATCTTTAGTTTTTAAATATAGTGTAAGTAACAAAACGATCGAAAGCAGACCTATTCCTGGCAAGGCCCAAGCCTGCGCCATTCCACCGTTAAAGACCTGCACCATAATCGGTGTTGATGAGATTGATGCAAGTAAGAGCAAAAACGAAAGTGCGTAGCGCTCGAAAACCAAGCGTGAGAATGAGTAGATAATTAAACCAAGGGCTGCGATACCCGCCGAAATCGTTAAGCCTTGACCGACGACTAAGTACGATGGATCGATACGCAAGACCTGTGCAAAAGGAATGCTAAGTCCCCAGCGCGTTCCATAGATTAAATAATCGAATCCCGCCTGTTGTTGCATTGATGGCAGTTGATACAAGTGATAGATGGCCTCACCTAAGTTTTTGTCACCTAAGAATGCAAGAAAATTATCGCGCCCCTGGGCCCATGTTGATCCAACATTGGGCTGCGCAAGAACAGTCATTAAATTCTGTGGAATATCTGGGCCAGCACCTGCAGTTAGCTTAAGATCCTTAGCACCTGTCCAGTATGGCCTGCTATAGAAAGCTGTAATAAACGGAAGCAGGAGTAACAACGCATCCCAACGACCAAACTCTTTCCATACGACAAGTGACTTTCTGAATTTTGGTACAGCAAGCAAGCCAAAGGAGAATACAGTCAGAGCAACCATTATTGCTAAGTAGTTATCTGCGCCTAGTAATCCAAAGGCCCACGCTGCGGCGATGCTAGAGACTGCAAAGCCGATACCAATTGATATACCTAATGCCACCGGTCCACGGCTCTTCGATCCACCCGCTATTGCAGAGGTGATAATCGACCCCGGCACAAAACCTAAAACCAGTGCAACAGCCAGAACGCCAGCTGTAATAGCAACGAGTGTGAACACAAATTCCCCAATCAGTAAAACTTATAGGTAAACAATAATTGATTAGTCGTAAAAAATCGCCCAAACCTGCCGCTGAGCGCCTCTGTTCACTTTAACTCTGGATTAAGTGGATCCAATCGCTTCAACTGGACCTTTGCGGTAGCAATATCCCCTGCCGATGCCGTGGGAATAGTTAGCCATAGGCTCCACAAATCATATGAATCTGGGTACTCCGCTGTTGCCTCTTTGAGCACCTGTATCGCCTTAGCATCCAAATTCGCGTTACGAAATATTCCTGCCAACATATACATACGTCTTTGATCATGGGGTCGCTGATTGCCTGCCGATTCAACTGCCTTCATATCGTTAGCTTTAATAGCTGCGTAGAAACGCGCGTTTGCCAGATACAACGGGGCGGCTATTAGCGCCCCGATTAGAATTCCTGCAAAGACAGAGATCACTGCCGTTGACGATAAAGGCTTCACCGCGCTCTTACCTTTACCAACCTGTTGCTTACGCTTTAAGGGTGCTAATTGGGCTGTCTCAATAACTCGCGTGTTTATTTCATAGCCAATAATTAGCCCTGATAAAACCCAACCCCAGATGGCTAAACCAATTTGATTAATACTCACAAATGCCTGCGTCTGATAAGCGACCCATGCGCCTACTAGTGCAACAAAATAGACATCAAAACCATCCGTGCGTTTCACAACTTTGACTATTGAAGCAATAACTAACCCTAAAATGGTGAGATAGATAGCTATCAATGGGAAACCACCGCCACTTGCTAAATCTAAGTAAACATTGTGGGCCGCATTCGTTGCAGAAAAGAAACCGTTCTCAAAGTAATCTGCCGGCCGCGATCGAAAATACCACTCCCCATAACCATCCATACCAACACCAAAGAATGGGTGGTCGGTCAGCATTTTAATGGCTGCTCGCCAGTAATAACCACGTGCAGAAAGTGAACCTTTATAAATGAGGCTTGCAAGTGGACCAGCGTTAATTAACCCCAAGAAGACCAAACCGCCGCCAACAGCACCCACGCCACCAATAGCGATACCCAATGATTTGCGCTTATTCATAAGCAGCCATAACAAAGCGACCACACCAGCGCCGGCTATGAAGTTCAAGTACCCCTGCTTAGCAAGGGTTTCATAGACCACGATGATTGATGCAAAGCCCATAGCGACCAGTCCGAATCTGACGTGGCGTCTATATTCGCTGTTTAATGCCATTGTAAAAGAGAGTACCGCGATCATTCCCATGAAAGCTGATTGAAAATCTGAGTTACCAAAAGTTCCGATTGGGGCATTGACGGTATAGGCGTTGACATAAGGGAATGGCTCAAGGCCTAGGTACTGAAGATTGCCATAAAGAATTAAGAGCAAACCAATAATTAACGCTGCGCCCATGAATCTCTTTACAAAATCCTTCTCGGATACCAGTGATGCACTCAGTAAAAGAACTGTGAGAGAAATATAAGTAAGAGCACCGGTATGGCGTTGATGTACCCCAAAAAACTGTGTACCAATATTAGCGCCTGAGAATAGAAGGACGAGAATAATCTGACTGATAAAGAGTGACAGAAGTATGACAAGGGTTCTACTGCCAGATCCAAATAGGTTTCTAATAGCTGGGACCATGAGCGAGAGTGCAACCACGGCAAAGAACGCCAGTACCGATAGTTTTGGTAGGCCCATCGGGTCTAACAACGTATATGGCGCTACCACTAACGTCACTGCCGCGACGGCGACCAACAGCACCGTTCCTAAGATCTGCTTGCTTCTTAATTCCAACATGTGCCAAGAGTACTTAATAACCCCGTAGAAAGGCCGAAACCCGGCCCCCACCGAAGTGGGAACCGGGTTCCGGTTCTAGATCTTTATCAGATCACTAGATGCAATTAAGCGCCTAGCTTCTTCTGGATCTTGATCACTAGGTTTGTAAGAGCTGTGATTGCTGCCTTCTGAGCTGCAATCTGAGCCTTTAGACCTGCGATCAATTCAGCAACCTGTGTTCCAAGAGTTGCTACTGCATCAGCTGCATCTTGTGCCGCTGCTGTTGCTGCATCTGCTGCCTCTGCTGCTGCATTAGCTGCATCAGTTGCTGCATTTGCTGCATCAGTTGCCTCTGCTGCTGCATCTGCTGCTGCTGCAATGGCATCTGCGTTTGCGATTTCAGCTGCAGACTGTGAAACAGTTGCAGTTACTGAAATTGCAAGTTCAGCCTGAGCTGCTGCAAGATCTGCTCCACCAAGGCCTGAGATTGTGAATGCACCTGATGTTGTTGGAACGTTGATCTTGTATTCCACTGATCCATTATGTGAACCACTTGACACAACTGAAGTTCCTGGCAAAGTTCCAGTACCAGAAATTGCGCGTGTGCTTGTAGGTGCAACAGAGAATGCTGCATGAGTTCCATCTGCAACGAGGTTTCCAGCTGCATCCTTGATTGTTACTGTCAAGACTGCTGCCTCTCCCTGTGAGTATGTTGCCTTGTCGAGAGTCATTGTGACTGACGAAGCAATGTTTGAACCCGCACGAACTGATAGAGCTGCTGCTGAGTAAGTAGCAGTTGAACCAGCTGCAACGTTCTGAACTGTGATAGCTGAAGTTCCAGCTACAAGTCCTGTGAAGTCAAATGATGCAATACCAGTTGAACCAGTAGTTGCAGAGGCACTTGCCATTGCAGTTGTAGTTCCTGAGACTGCATAAAGAGTTACGCCAGGAACAACGTTTCCAGCTGCATCCTTAGCAGTTGCTGTGATAACTCCGGCAGTTGCTGCTGCACCTGAACCTGAGTTGATCACTGGTGTTACCAATGTAGATGTAACTGAAGCTGCTGCTCCGTAGAAGGTTACTGTCTCAGTGAATGTATTGATTCCCTGTGTGATAGTAACCGTTGAAGTACCAGTTGTTCCATCTCCGTATACGTAGATGTACGCAGCTCCAACACCTGTCTGTGTAACTGTGCGAGCACCGTTAGGTGTTGCAGTAGCTGCAGAAGTGTTGATCGAGAGAGTACCTGGACCTGTAAGAACTGCAACTGTAGTTGCTGAGCCAGTGATTGCTGCTGAAGCATTCAACGGTGTAACTACAACTAAGGCTACAGCTGAACCTGTGTTAGCGGCTACTATAACTGACTGATCTGCTGCTGAGCCAGATGCAACGATTCCCTTTGAACGAATTGATGTTGAAGTTGTATCAGGAGCTGTTCCTGAAGCAACTGTGATTGTCCATGTAACTGGAGTTGCTACAGCTGCAGTAGTAGTTCTATAAGTCAATGGTGTTAACTGCTGAGAAGTAGTCATGACTGACATGTTGTATGCAGTAAAAGTCAGAACATAAGTTCCAGGCACTGTTGGTGTGAATGTAACGTTGTGCTTTGCGCTAGCTGAGTTATAAACACTTACGGTACCTGTATCAAAGAATGAAGCAGTCAAGCCATCAGTTGAGACAATTGGGATTGAACCATTGCTCACTGTGCCTGTGGCCGTTAACTGTGGCATTGCAACGTTAGTTGCTGGTGCCGATGTTAGTGACACAGTCACAGACATCGTGTCAGAGTTAACTCCTAGAAAACCCTGCGTGATGGTGTTAGTAAGAGCAGAACCAGCCGAAGCAGCTGTCGTTGCTGATCCAAGAGTTAAGGTATCTGTCTGTGAAGTAGCCGATGAAGGCACTAGAGATAGAAGACCAAAGCCCATAGCAGCAACAGTAACAAGCGCTATGCGCTTGAAAGTTGTCTTTGTAGACATTTGTTTCCTTTCGATTAGTCGGTTCTCGGACGATCCGAGATCCGGCTTGAGATCAAAACTTCTTTCGCATTTCGCGAATTAAGCTCTTTCACTCGGTTCGATGAATCGCACGTGCTGATTCATCAAATCCCCCGCCCCATTTCCGGTAGAAGCGAAGGAATATCTATTTAGTTATTCACCACCACTGCTTGCGCAAGGAAGGCGGTTTTGCCTGCATTCATCAGAATGCGTGTTGTGATGCTCTTTGGTGCATCGGCCAGGTCATAGCCGCGCGATCCTGTTGGGATCACGAAACTTGATTCATTCAAATAGCCGATATTGAAAGTAGAGGTAATCATGTACTTGCCGTTTGAGAGGCGATCGATCGATGTATCAGCTGATTTGATTTCAACTGAAGTCCAGTTGCCGATCCAACCAATGTTGATGCTCTTGGCTGAATAGCGAGTGCCAGTGCCATCGATCGTGAGTACTTGATCAAGAAGAATGTTTGGTCCAACAGAGGCCGTGATGAGCTGGTTGTTAATGATGATGCCATCTGCGCCAACAGTGGAAGTCCCCTTTGTCAGGCGAGCGCTACCGGCAACGTTATTTGAATCCGTCACAGTAAATGCAGTTGGAAGGCCATCTTTATCTAGGCCAAAGAATGAAAGCGCTGCAATTCTCACGCTAAGCGCCGCTGCCTGTGCTTTCTTAGCGGCAACAGTTGCAGCGGCAGTTGCTGCAGCCTTTGCCTTTGCAGTTGCTGCGATGGCCGCTGGGCTCTGGCTTGCAGTCTCCTGGGGAGCAAGTGCAGCTGGAGCGTTTACTGACACCTCTGGAGAAAGAATCGCTAAAGGAGTTCCTTCATTTCCAGTCATTGAGTTAAAGCCAAGGAAGGCAGTGACGACAAGGAGGAGTGAAAGCGCTGCTTTGCTTGACTTCTGTGCAAGTACTGATGCTTTTTTATATGTTGTTGAAAGTGCATCAAGAGCCGTCATGCCAGTTTCTTCATTAATGACAAGCGTCGCAAGAATTGTGCGCATTGAAGCGCGAGCGCGCGAGACCGTGTGGCGCACTGCAGATTCTTTGATTCCTAGAACTGATGCAATCTCTTCTGTCGAGCGGCCTTCGATTTCCCACATGACAAGTGCTGCGCGCTCAGCGGGGGAGAGAAGGGCAAGTGCTTGACGAATAATTGCGGCATCTTCGGCAGCCGACATCGCTGCTGAGTGATCGCCATTGTTCTGCCATGTTGCTTCAACTTCAGCAGTTGAATCATCCAAGAGAACTAGGTTTGGACGACGGCCCTCTGCACGGAAGTAATCGATGCAGAGGTTTTCAATTGTGCGGTGCAGGTAGGCCAAGGCATGCTCAGTTGATTCAAGCTCAGGGGCTGCCAACATAAATTTGATCAAAGCGTCTTGAGTGATTTCCTCGGCCTTGATTCGATCTTTTAAAACTCGGGATGCGTGGGCGTTGAGCTCAGCGCGATGCTCGGTGTAGAAAGCTCCGAGGTCGCCAACGGTCCACGCGTGTGGAGCCGAGCTTTTTATTGCCATGCTGTAAATCCCCGTTCGTAGAAGCGTCCTTCTATCTGCTTCTACGAATTGACCGGTCATTTGTAGCGAAGAACGGACAAAACGGACATTTCGTGAGCTCTTACGCTCATCCCAGTCCAAAACGTGTGGAAGCGGTGATACGAGAGTGAGTTTAATGTAAGAAATGACCAGAAATGACCATTACTCCTTATATATGAGTGTGGGTTTTAGGCGAAGAGACCAGAAACTCAGCGTTGACCGAAAAAGATTGGCGCCGCGGTCCAGGCTTGTGGCGCTAAAACTGTTGAAAAGTTAATCACACACACCAATACACCTTGGATTGGGAAGTGAATGAGGCAGCGCTCGATTCAGTCGACTAAACGATTTGCAACTCTGAGAATACTCTTTCGCTGAATCGAGAACGCAATTTATTGTTAAATATGTAACCCGTTCCTCGCCTTGCGCCAGTCTCAAGCTGCGAGAGACCATTCGGGACGTATATTTCAAGGTCAAGATTTATTGGAACTTGGGATTTACCAATTATATTATTTTCGTATCCATCATATCCGTATCCATTGTCATTGGGCACCATGAAATCATCCACAACAGCAATCCAATCCCCTCCCCACATGGCGAGGAGCTCCAACTCTCTCATGAGAGGTAATGCGTCGAGCCAATGCGCGTCCAGGTAGGCCAAAACTCTTTCTTTCGTTGGATCTAATTTTTGTAGTAGCTTTTCAAGCTCAGTCGCAGAATCGCCAAGAATACAATTTATGTCATACATCTGGAAATTACGGCTCAATCTATCCTGAGCTTTTTGAAAAATCATCGGATCTATTTCTATAGTAAAGGTTTTTCCGCTCACAAGCGATGCTAAATGCGGGGTTGAAGTCCCAAAATATGTTCCAGTCTCTATGCAGACTGTCGGCTTAAACTCATCCGCAATTCGTCGTATTTGATTTGCCCTTTGAATCTGACCATTAAAAGGTTGCGTGCTCCATAATTCAATGTAAGTAGTTGGCTTTAAATGTTTCAAAAGAAGTGCCGACCAGAAATCTGTGAAATAGAAGTTCGGGAAGATTTTCATTAATAAATCCGCAACCAGTTTTTTCAATTCGCTATCCAATCTACTTTAGGAAGATACGTGCTCATAATTCAATACAAATACTAACCCAATGGCGCGCACTAAGAACATTGGCAAATCTTCCGCTTGGAAGAAGCAGCCCATATCGGTCAACATCGAGAATAGCACTCTCCTCGATTCAAATACTGATATGAGAAAGTAATTGTCCCAAACTGTCTGAAGCCAGGTCAGAAGCACTAAAGTGTAAAAGTGGGCCCAGACGGGCTCGAACCGTCGACCCACGGATTAAAAGAGAGTACCTAGCCCTTAGATCGAAGTCGTAAAGGTACCGCTTTTACGCACGATTTCTCTAGAGGTGACTTTTGAAAACTCTTAATTTATTCTCTGTACCAAGGCTGTACCAAAAATACTTTCTGCTCGGGTTGCCAGTTACCGCTCTATTTGAGCCGATGCTAAGCATTATGAATTCGTATGCAGATACTGGGGGTCGCCGCACCATCTCCGCCATGCCCCGCAATACAGAAAAGGACACCGCCGACTGGACGGAAAATAAATGGTATTCAGTCATACAAGTCTGTGAATTCCTAGGAATCAACAGAAGCACTTTCTACAAGTGGCGAGCCTTATCCCTCGCCCCACAGGTCGTAAGACTCCCTAACGGCGATCTAAGAGTCCGTGAGGACTGGCTAGCCAACTTCTTATCAGGACTCCCATCGGAACTTGAGCGATGAACAAGGTAGCAATATTCAGTCTCGGTTATAACGAGAAGCGCCCCAAGCCCTATCTGGTGAAGTGGACAGTTTCAGGTCGCCATAAGACAAGAGCCTTTAGAACTAAAGCCGAAGCACAAAAGTTTCACCGTCGCCTACAAAGAGCTTTGGAGGACGGCTTAGATTTTTCAAGTAGTACTGGTTTGCCAGTTTCATGGACTAAGTCCCTTACTTCGTTTGTTTCCTGCGCTGAAGAATTCGTTGCGATGAAGTGGGGTTCTCACTCTCCTAGATCAAGAGAGTCACTAACTAATAACACCGCCGTCGTAGTTTATGAACTCCTAAGAGAGCGTGGAAAGAGCAAGTACAACCGCACAGATGTAATAAGAGTTATTCGCAAAAATATCTTGTCGCTTAATAAGCCAACTACTACAACTGATTTAGAGGAAGAAATAAAACACTTCATTTACAAGTCCTCAGTGAAGTTAAATGAGATAGATACAACCGCTATTTCAGTCGCTCTAACAAATCTAAATCTGCTCCAGCACAATAAAAAACCTGTTGCCTCTGATACTTATAGGCTTCGCAAGCAAGCATTTGGGCAAGTTCTTGACCATGCTTACCGAAACCAGTACATCAGCGAGAACCCTATGAAACGGGTCAAAATGGCTCGTAAAGTGGACTCAACTGAAATTGATCCCAAAACAGTTCTCTCTCCAGAAAGATGTCGAGAGATTGTCATTGAAGTCAGCAACTTTTCTGGAATTAAAAATGTAGTAAAGAATGCTCAAACAATCGGCAAGGCCTTATCGGTAATCTGGCTAGCAGGATTAAGACCAAGCGAAGTAGTAGCATTACAGAAAAAGCACCTTAACTTTTCAGAAGAAGGTAAAACTTCATTTATCAAGGTTGAACAAGCTTGCGTTACTATCACATCAAACTTCACAGATGACAATGAATCTTTTGTCATCAAAGAACTTAAAGCTAGAGGGCGTAAGGCATACCGAAATGTTCCAATGATGCAGGAGTTAGTGGAGATCCTTCAACCACTTTCGCAAGATCTAGAGGATGGGGATTTTCTATTTACTGAAAGTAATAACAAAACTCGCCCAATTCCTACTGGACTCCTAAACGATTACTTCAAGAAGGTAGTTAAAACAGATCACACTCCATACGATTTGCGTCATACAAATGCTTCGATTCTGATCCACTCAGGTGTAAATATCATTGAGGTTGCTAATCGTTTAGGACACTCAATTCCAGTCTGCCAAAAAGTTTATCTTCACTTATTTGCCGATGCTTCTGATGTTGATGCCAGCAAAGAAGAAGAGTTCCTAGCAAAAACTAGAGGTAAGCCAAATCTAAAAGCAGTCTAAAGATTAATTAAGACAAGCATGGAGAATTAGTAATTGGAGGTTAACTATGGTCGGGATAGGTGTAATACTTTTTATATTAGGTTTGGTTGGGTACAGCGAAAAAATAGGCAAGTATTTTCTTTGGGGAGGACTAGCACTAATTATTTTTGGTGGGGGATCACCCGCTCATGTTAATGGTGAATACATACCTGGAAGGGATTGTGGCTACGATCAGGCTGGCTTTCAACAAGGTAGTGATTGTTAAAATTCTGATTGCATATGCATAATTCAAAGAAAAGACCCACTAAGTCCAGAGTTGAAGCTGGTTAGGGGGTCTTGTGATTTAGTATGCCACGCAATAAAGAATCCGACTGGATATTATTTAGTGTGCCTTCCCCAAATCAAAGAAGACATAATTACTATTTGACGCTTATATCTTTTTACAAATTAGAGTGAGCCCGCTCGGGCTCGAACCGAGGACCCAAAGATTAAAAGTCTTTTGCTCTACCAACTGAGCTACGGGCTCATGCTATTAAATTTTAACTAACCGTATCATTCCTTAATGCTTGGAATGAGGCAAATTCATTATCAATTGCATCAATTATGATCGATTTACTTAGTAAATCATTCAATTTCTTAGCAAATTTACCGATCCTTTAGCAAACCTTCTAAACCAAGCCCTTTGCCCATAACACTAAAATCTCTTTGCCTCTGTACTTCTTTCACTCTCTCGCACTCCCTCTAGCCATACCCGTGCCTACACCCTTACCTACACCTAACCACTACCCGTTACTACCCCCGCCACTACTAACAAAATTACTTGTTCCTGACCACTCTCTATATCTTGCTGGTAGAGAGTGGTCAGGAACAGAGATAGTAATTTTGATCGAGAGATTGCAGTATTTAGTTACCCACAGGCGGGGGTAGTAACGGCTATCAAATGAATATTCTACTTTCGATTCTTATCACGAATCTTTTCGATAGGTTTCACTAACCGAAGAAGTAAAAATGAAAATAGAATAGTAATAACTAGTGAAATTGGTATCGCTAACAGTGGATTGTTTAAACCTTCAAAAGAAGGAAGTTTTCTTGAAAGAATACCTATTATCCCACTATAAGTTCCTATGACTAATACATGAGACATATAAATTGGATAAGACAGGTCACCAAGTTTCTTGTCTTTGGATGTTTCCTCTCCCCACATAATGACAATACAAGTCAATGTGATTAGAACCAGCATTTGCCAGAATTGGTTGATACTAAATTTAGCCGTTAGATAACTGAAGCACACATAAAAAGTAATCAATAAAGGATAAATCTTGCTCACGCCAATTTTGAAAGAATCCCCTTGATAGGTTCGGAGACGATACAAGAGAATTCCAATTAGAAACATCGGAAGTTCGAAGGGAAAAAAACGATAAGTCCAAGGATCTTGATTTAGCCCAAAAAATAGCCCCGCGAATCGTGCTGCGAGTAAAGCAATTCCCATAACAGCGATAGTACGAGATTTGGCCTTACAAAGCATGGGCGCCAATAAATAGAAGGTTATTTCAATGCCAATGGACCAGGATTGGGGAAGAAGTAACATGTGCCAAAGTGGAAGTTCAGAATTATTAAAATTTCCAAAATGCAAATTGCCATTCTGCCATTGTAAGAACATCAACCAATCTGATCCAAGAAATGTGGAATTAGCAATTGTTCCAATGGAAAGCGCCTTCGCAGGAAATGAAAATAGAGACTCCCTTAAGTTTGGGAACAAGACAGCTTGTA
>JBILUX010000068.1:0-6188 GCA_044370765.1 Candidatus Planktophila sp.
CACGCCAACTTCTGCCGCTTGGGCTGGGACTGCAGTTGCAGCCAAGCTCACTACGGCAAGCACCGCTGAAACTGATATCAGTTTCCGGCGATTCATTGCTTTCATATGTTTCCTTCCATCGAGGGTTTGGGTAGAGCCTTAATTCTTATTTCTTTGTCAGCTTCTTAGCTTTGCGCGCACGATGTTGTTCAACTGGCCCATTTGGTACAAATAGAACAGTGATAATTAACAGTGCGCTCACCATGAGGCCTGGCAAGTTTGTGGTGATGTTCTCAGAGCTGCCGATACGGTGAGCCACCACATCGGCAATCTCTGGGATCGCCACCAATGTCACTGCCCCAATCATGACGCCTGAGAGGGTGCTTACGCCAGATAGAACTGCCCCTGTAAGAAGTGCGAAAGAGAGGGTGAGCGGGAAGGCACTAGGAGAGACCGTGCCAATAGTCATGGAAAGGAGTGCTCCCGCTAGCCCTGCTATGCCGGCGCTGAGCGTAAAGGCCAAGATCTTGCTCCGACCCGTATTGATGCCACAGAGCTGGGCGGCGACCTCATTGCTCCGGCCTGCTCGCCAGTTACGGCCATAGCGAGAGCGCAAAATATTACTCACCAACCACATTGAAATTAGCGCGGCAAGGGCTGCGATCCAGAAGAACCATTTGTATTGAGTGAACTCTTCACCTAAGCGGGCTGGTGGAAAACCAACATCAAATAGTAAGCCCTGTTCGCCACCGAGAATTGAGAATTGATTTGCAAGAGATGGAAGACCAACTGCAAGTGCGAGAGTCGTTCCTGCTAAATACGGTCCCGATAATCGTGCCGCCGCACCACCGAGCAATGCTCCACCGGCTGCAGCGATAAGGACTGCAACAAAGAGTGAGAGAACTATTGGAATATGAAGTTCATTTCGCGAAACTGCTGCGCTATAGGCACCGATCGCCATCAGAGCGCCATGCCCAAGGGAGACCTGACCTGAATAACCAGTTAGCAAAATAAGTGATGCGATAGCTATAACGAAGACGGCGATCGATGCACCTTGATACACCCGAAGCTCATCAACACGGTTGCCTGCTAGAAACAAGATGAAACCGAAGAGGACAAATAAGCCTATGTGATGCGAACTTTTGAATTTATGCACGGCGCCCCGCCCTTGCTCCAATAATTCCTTGAGGGCGGATAAACAAAATTGCCAAGAGAATAACAAATGGCGCAATAAAGAAGAGTCCCCCACTGATATACATAAGAACAAATGAGATAGTCAAACCTAAGAACATTCCACCGATGACTGCGCCAAGCAAACTATCGAGACCCCCGATAACTGCTGCGATGAAACCCGAAACTAAGAGAAGTGAGAACTCAATTGAATCAGGTGAGAAGTTTCCATTTCCGTTGACCGTTTGGAAAATTCCAGCTACTGCTCCCGCCGCACCTGCAAGGGCCCAACCCAATGTGCGAATTAAGTCGACACGAATACCTGATAGGCGAGCAATTTCAGGGGCATAGGCAGAGGCTCGCAGAGATAGACCTAAATTAGTGCGCTGAAAGAGAATCGAAAGAAGGGCCATCAGGACTAACGTTGTAACTAAAATTAAGAGCTTCAATGGGGAAAAGACCAGAGTTTCCCCATTGACCGTGAAGCCAGTATTGGAGACTGGTGGAAGGATTCTTAAATCTTGACCTCCCCATTTCATCGCGATGAGGGAGCGAATGAGGCCTAATAATCCAAGGGTTGCGATGATGGGTGCAACGGCTGCAATTGGCCCGCTTGATGAGTGCTTAACTAATAGACGCATTAAGATAATTTCTACTAACGCTGCAAAGATCGCTCCGCCAAGCATCGCAATCGGTAGCGCAAGCCAGAATGATCCGATACGAGTAACGGCTTCGTATCCAAAATAAGTCGACAGTAAGGCCATGCCAGCTTGAGCAAAGTTAATTACTCTGGTGCTTCGCCATACAAGAACAAAGGCAATTGCCATTAGAGAATAGATAGAGCCTGCTGTCATTCCAATTAGTATGGTGTTAAGTAGTTGCATGGCTAGTACCCCAAATATGCCGCGCGCACGGCAGGGTTGGCGATTAATGCATCGGCATGATCTACTGCAACGACTTTGCCTAGATTTAAAACTATTCCTAGATCGGCAATCTTGAGAGCGCCCATTGCGTTTTGCTCGACTAGTACAACGGTTAGTCTCATTGACGTAGTGAGATCGCGAATAGTTTGGAAAATCTGTTCGACGACGAGTGGAGCCAATCCGAGGGATGGTTCATCTAGTAAGAGAAGTTTCGGCTTGGACATCAACGCGCGGCCGATAGCTAACATTTGGCGCTCTCCACCTGAAAGCGTGTCAGCTCTTTGCGCTAATCGCTCGCCCAAGCGAGGAAATATTGAGACCACCTGATCTAAAGATTCACTGAGCTCCTTTTTATTACGGCGCCAAATTGCACCTAACTCTAGGTTTTCTTTGACCGTTAACTCTGGAATCACCGATTTACCCTCAGAGACATGAGAAATACCTTTGCGAACTAAGTTCTCAGGCTTATCGCCGAGTATTGATTCACCCATCCAACTAATTTTTCCATGGGTAGGTTTATTCAAACCAGATAAAGCCCGCAGTAGTGTCGTCTTACCAGCACCATTTGAGCCGATAATTGCAGCTAATTTACCGGTGGGAACAGCCAAGGAGACTGAGCTGACTGCGCAGATTGCACCGTGATGAACAGTTAAGTTGGAAACATTTAGTGTCATGAGTTTCCCGTTCCAAGATATGCAGCGATAACAGCTGGATCTCTGCGCACGCTCTCTGCGCTTCCGCTAGCAATAACTTCACCAAAGTTGAGTACATATAACCTGCTACATACACTCATCACGACATCCATATGATGCTCTACCAAAAGTATTGACATCTCAGCACTTAAATTGCGGATCAATTGATTCATCCAGTCAATATCTTGGGCACCCAGCCCGCCTGCAGGTTCGTCGAGCATTAAAATCGTTGGCTCACTTACAAGCGCTCGGGCGATAGCTACGCGCTTTGTATCAGGATACGACAATGTATCTGCGCGACGGCCAGCAAGGCCTCCTGCATATACGCGCTCTAATGCAATGCGGGCCCTCTCGCGTATTCGATTTTCATCTTTTGAATTGCGTGCCAAGGCTGCAGAAATCAATCCAGTTTGTGCTAAATGTTGGGCGCCGACCATTACATTTTCAAGAACGCTTAGATCTCCAAACAACCCAACACCTTGCAGAGTACGTGCAATTCCAAGGTCAACTAAATTATCTGTGCGGGGAAAATCTTGCTTTTCTCCCCCAAGGTAAAAGCTTCCTGAGTCAGGTTTTACCAGCCCGCAGAGAGCGTTGAAGAGAGTTGTCTTGCCGGCACCGTTGGGTCCTATAAGACCGACGACTTCGCTCTTGCCAATCTCACAATAAACATCGTTGAGTGCGCGAAGTCCGCCAAAGGAGACAGTGACTCCCTCGACTCGCAGCGCTGCGTTATTAGTAGACATGAGGTGCATAGATTCTAGGCACCCGTGGCCCAATGCGTGTAACTATTTCATAATTAATTGATAACGATGCGCCCGCCCAATCATCGGCGGTGTATTCGCCATGGCTTCCATCTCCGAAAACAACGACCCAATCCCCTGAGTTAGCCGTTGAATCCGGGCCTAAATCGACAACGAATTGATCCATTGAAACTCGCCCGATTATCGGCGCGCGTTTACCATCGATGAAAACCCCAGCGGCCTTGGCAATGCGGGGTATCCCATCGGCATATCCCATAGCGACTATCCCGAGAGTTGTATCTCTCGTGGTCACATCCGTTGCTCCATATCCAACAGGTGAGCCAGATGGAACTTTCTTCACAAGATGTAGTTTGGCGCGCAGCTGCATCGCCGCCATTAAACCCAAACTACTTCCGGTACCTAATGTGGTTACATCAGGGGTTAAGCCGTACATCGCTATTCCTGTGCGAACTAAATCAAATGCCGCGCCGTGACTGGTCAAAGTTGCCGCCGAATTAGATAGATGTTTTATAGGTGGCTTGATTCCTATCGCAGCTAACTCTGCAATCATCGAATTAAATCGCAGGAGCTGATCCGCATTTTGCTGCTCACTGGGTTCGTCGGCCCGGGCAAAGTGCGAGAAGACACCAACGACATCTACGTGAGAGAAATCAGATGCCAAGAACTCACTCCACTCATCCAAGAAACCGCCGCGGCCCATACCAGTGTCGAGTTCGATATGAATGCGCGCCTTAGTTTTGAGTGCACTGATCTCATTGAATGTAGCGATTGAGGCAACAGCGACATCAATATCGTGGGCATGTGCCGCTCTAAAATCTGAACCCGGTGGTAGTAGCCAAGCGAGAATCGGTATGCGCACTCCATGCGTACGAAGCGAAATAGCCTCTTCCAGAAGTGCAACACCTAACCAATCAGCGCCAGACTTCTCTGCAAGTAAGCCAATCTCTACTAAGCCATGGCCATATGCATCGGCTTTAACTACGGCAAGGAGATCCACGCCGCTTATCTCTTTTAGGCGAGAGATATTTGCAGTTATTGCGGTGCTATCAATTCGGGCCTCTGCGCGATGCTCCATTATTGGCGCTCCACAATGACCATAGCCGATGCAATTCCAGCATCGTGTGAGAGCGATAGATGGACATCTGCACCATCGATTAAATCGGCAATCTCACCGCGAAAGAGAAAGACAGGCTTTCCACTTTCAAGGTTGATTACTTCGGCCTCGTGCCACGATAATCCTTTGCCCGCACTGAGAGCTTTGGCTAGCGCCTCTTTGGCGGCAAAACGGGCGGCGAGAGATGCGATCGGTTTTGTGCGCTCCCCTTGCGTAAAGAGTTTTTCTAGTAAACCGGGAGTTCGTTCAAGTGAGGATTTGAAGCGTTCGATATCAACGACATCTATGCCGATTCCATCAATCATGTGCCTGATTCTAGTGCAGTTGACTCTTAGAGGGAACGTAGCGATCGACGGCAATTACCGCCACTAATAATGCACTGCCAACAAAGAGGCCACCTAGCAAATCGGTAAACCAATGCGTGTGCCGAATAAGGGAAACGATGCACACCGTCAATGAGATTGTTACAACTCCAGCACTAGCCAGGCGTCCCTGATATCTATCGACGTGGGCATATCTATAAATCAAGTAGGCCAAGATGCCCCACGATAAAACTGCATTTGATGCATGCCCGCTGGGGTAAGACATTCCGCCGGCATGAATTAAATCAAAGCCATCACGGGGTTTCGTGCGTCCTAAGAAGAGTTTAAAAACACCAACAACAAGATTGAGAGCTAGCAGAGATAGAACTGCCAAGTTAAGAGGGCGCCATGTTTTGAATCTATAGGCGATATAGGAAGCCGCGATTATTAAAACTAGCGCTGTCAGCCAGCGAAGGCCTAAATCATCCAGGCGCCTTAAGAGAAAGCCTGAGAATCCATCGAAGCGTGGCCGATGGGTACGGTTAACATCATTATCGAAGTTCACAAGTGGGCCGTTACTTAAAACTTGTTGTGTCACAGCGAGAAAGCCTACGAATAGAAGGGCCGACCACCGTAATGCGCGAAACATCTGAGCTTTGCGCATTTATTCAACAGTTACTGATTTTGCTAGATTTCTTGGCTGATCTACATCGTTGCCACGTGCTACTGCCATTTCATATGCAAAAACTTGTAGCGGCACAGTTGCAAGTACTGGCTGAAACAGTGCAGGCACAACTGGAATGCGAATTATATGTTCAGCACCTTCAACGAGCGCGCCTTCTTCAGCAATAACAATTACTCGCGCGCCGCGCGCCTTTACCTCTTGAATATTGCTGAGCATCTTTTCATCAAGTGCGTGCTCGTGCCCGGCAGGCAGTATCGCAATAACTGGAACCCCCTGATCGATTAATGCAATTGGGCCGTGCTTGAGCTCGCCGCCGGCAAAACCTTCGGCATGTATATATGCCAACTCTTTTAGCTTAAGTGCGCCTTCAAGGGCGACGGGATACCCGATATTTCTACCTAAAAATAGAACAATATTGTTATCGGCAAAACTACGGGTTAACTCTCGTAATGGCTCAACGGTCTCTAAAATCTGCTCGATCTTTCCTGGAAGTTCAAGAAGTTCCTTATAGAGGGATTCAACTTCAGCATCTGACAGTGAGCCGTTGACTTGCGCCAAG
>JBILUX010000069.1:0-6148 GCA_044370765.1 Candidatus Planktophila sp.
ACCTGCGACTACGGCGGCCGAGGCAAAAGGGTCGTACTGCCCTCCATGGCATGGACATGCGAGGGTTTTACTACCATCAGAATAAGCAACGGTGCAGCCTTGGTGCGTGCAGATTGCCGAGTAAGCAAAGACACCGGTATTAGTGCGAAATAGAATCGCCGGCTCGCCCGATGCCAATACGAAGTTAGAGACTGAGCCAACTGGCAAGTCAGATAGTTTTGCTATCTGATTGTTGGATGAAGCTTCAGCAGCGCTAGCTTTAGTTGATTGAGCCAATACTCTTCCAAGGGCCGCTGCGCCAATAGCCATCACACCTACAATCGCAACTCGCATAGCGCCGCGACGATTGACTGAAACATCTCTGCTGCGACGCTTTCCAAGTATTAATAAGAAGTACGAAAGCCATAAAACCGCATATGCAGTATCACTTGCTAAGAAATATGGATTGACATGAAAACTACTTGCCAGCCACAATCCCAGTGACATTGAAAAACCACCAAAAGCGGCCAGAGTTGGTGCAACCCACAAGAGAGTTGCAATACCTATCGCGAATTCGCTGACCATAACAAAGGCGCCAACTTGAATCGGATGCTCAATTAACGTGTTAAAAGCGAAGTCACCTAATGGGGATCGTGCCGAGTAACCACTCAATTGTGTGCCAATGAAAGTCGCTGAGCCCTCAGTCAGAAAGCCCGAATCCGATGCCTTATGCCAGCCTGCGTAGATCCATGTGATGCCTAGCCAAAGGCGCATAATGCGAAGGGACCAGTTCTGGCTGCGCCAGGAGTTTGTGGTTGTACGCAGGAAGCTCTGAATAAGTGCCATAGTGCAAATAATAAAGCTTCGGCATAGGATTTTGCAGGATAGAAGCTCCCTGACTTGGATTCGAACCAAGAACCTGTCGATTAACAGTCGACTGCTCTGCCGTTGAGCTATCAGGGATCAATCTGTACGAGCGCAAACTCTAGCGCACACGGGCGTTGTTCGAAAATTGAGGGGATTTAAAGCCCTCCAAGGGCTAAATCATGCAATGTTCGGCGGGTACTTTCCAAGGCAACTAAGGCGCCAAATGCGGCCGTGTATTCAATCTCATTGTCAACTGGATTCAGGCGTTGCAGACTCGATTTTAACTCAGCGATAGATCGAGAGATTGCGACTTCTCGGAGACGAGCGGTAATGCTTTCTGCATAGTTGGCAGTAGGTCTGCCATCGGCACGTATTGGTTCAACAGATAATTCAGTAAATAGCGCCTTAATCTTCTCATCGGTGATTGTCTCCATTGAAAGTTCTTGCTTGTCATCGATGGTCTTGCGCATTTCCCGATAGGCCGGATGCGTAAAGGCATCGGCCTCTATCTCCGACCATAGTTTTCCTTCAAAGAGTTGCGGTTCTTGCAGCCGTGCTTTGAGAACTTCGCGCTCGAGAATTAATCGGGCATCATTTGGATCTGGTCTCCAATTACTCTCTTCACTTACAACCTCTAATGAATCTTCGCTACGTGGTCGCACTTTTAATCCCTGGGAAACAGCTGCAGAGACAATTTCAACCTCTACGCCTAACCAACCTGCAAGCAATCGTGTGTACTCTGGACGAAGTGATTTATCGCGGATTTGGGCTACAAGTGGTGCTGCAGCATTGAGAGCATTGATGCGACCTTCTGCAGAATCTAACTTGTGATGTGCGAGCTCACTTCGAATTGCAAACTCGAATAAAGGAACTCGCCGTGCAATTAAATCCCTAAGGGCTAAATCACCTTTTTGCTGGCGTAGATCGCATGGATCTAAGCCATCGGGTTCAACTGCAACAAAAGTTTGGGTAACAAACTTTTGATCTTCACTAAATGCCCGAAGCGCAGCCTTTTGCCCAGCCGCATCACCATCGAAAGTAAAGATTACTTCGCCACGAAACGCATCGTCATCCATCAGCAATCTACGTAAGATTCGAATGTGGTCTGCGCCAAATGCAGTGCCGCAGGTTGCAACTGCCGTAGTTATTCCAGCAAGTTGGGCGGCCATGACATCGGTATAGCCCTCAACGATCACGGCCTGACGCTTCTTTGCAATCTCCTTTTTGGCAACATCTAAACCATATAGAACCTGGCTTTTTTTATAAATGGGAGTCTCGGGTGTATTTAAATACTTTGGCCCCTGGTCCTCCGTGTCACTTGCCAACTTGCGTGCACCAAAACCGACTACATCACCTGAAATATCTCTAATCGGCCAGGTGAGGCGATTTCGAAATCTATCGATCGGACCGCGCTGACCCATCTTTGATAAACCAGCCGTTTCTAACTCATCAATTGTGTAATCCAGTGCGCGTAAATGCTTAGTGAGTGCATCCCATTCATCTGGGGCAAAACCAACTCCGAACTGCATGCAAGCGGCCTTATCAAAGCCGCGCTTAGTTAATAGATCACGCCCATGCTGGGCATTAGGGCCATTGAGTTGAAGTTGGTAAAACTTCGCCGCTTCGGTATTTGCTGCAATGAGGCGCGAGCGTGCTCCTGCTGAAAAGGTCGGAGTATTGCCGCCTCCCTCTTCATAGCGAAGCGTGTAACCCAATCTATCGGCCAAGCGTTCTATAGTTTCTGTAAAAGTTAGGTGATCAATCTTCATTAAGAAGGCAATAACATCTCCACCGGTTTGACAGCCAAAGCAGTGAAAATACCCCTTACTTGGCGTAACGTGGAATGAGGGTGATTTTTCATCGTGAAAAGGGCATAGACCTTTTTTCGCTCCACCACCGGCGTTCTTTAGTTGAACATAGTCGCCAACAATTTCATCGATGGGCGCGCGGTCACGGATGTATGCAACATCTTCATCTCGAATGCGACCGCTCATGGGCACACTTTAGCGATTTGCCAGAAGGCGTGTGTGTAAGACATATGCCCCTGGATCGGTAAGGGCTGCAACCTGGTCGATAATCACGCGCATTCGGGCGCTTTCATCGGCCGCCTCATTCCAAGCCTTGATAAAAATCGAATCGAGCTCTTGCGGCGCGCAGGCCGTTAACATCTCCACTAATTCGCTGATGATGATTTGCTGTTTTGCATAGCGATCTTGTGAGTGCGCCGCATTGATTAAATAGTGTCCAGCAATCGCTTTGAGGAAATCTACTTCTACGACTTGCTCGCGTGGAATTTCAAGATCGGCGCTATAGCGCGAAAGTGAGCCATCTCCATGAACTCTACGGGTTTCAACTTCAGCGGCTAAGACAAATCGCCCAATTAACTGCGAGGTTGAGTCCTTTAACCTTGCTAATGAACGAAGCGTCCCATCGTAATAATGCGGCCATGCAGAGAGTGTGGCTAAGCGTTTATGTGCATCTATTGCCTCTTGCTCAGTTGCATCACTGCCGTAATCACTTTTCATCACTTTGTAGATATCTGCTAAGTCTTTCTCAAAATTCTTGACTGAGATTTGATTGACAAAAATGGCATCCTCTAAATCATGGACTGAGTATGCGCAGTCATCAGACCAATCCATAATCTGGGCCTCAATACATTTTTTATCAACTGGTGCACCTTCTCGCATCCAGTTAAATACTTCAATATCATCGTCATACACGCCAAACTTGCGTGGGTTTTGTGCACGGGACCACGGATATTTTGTCGCACCATCAAGGGAGGCTCGAGTTAAATTTAGTCCTATGCTTTTTCCATCGCTATCTACAGTCTTGGCCTCAAGGCGTACTAGCAATCTAAAGCTCTGTGCATTTCCTTCAAAGCCGCCGAACTCGCTAGCTATTTCGGCGAGTGCCTCTTCTCCATTATGTCCAAAAGGTGGGTGGCCTAAATCGTGGGATAGGCAGGCAGTGTCCTGTAAATCAGGATCTGCTCCCAGCGATTCGCCGAGTTCGCGACCAATCTGGGCGCACTCAAGTGAGTGTGATAAACGCGTACGTTGAAAATCATTTTCCCAGGGCACTGCAACTTGGGTTTTTGCAGCAAGTCTGCGAAGAGCGGCCGAGTGAATAACGCGCGCACGATCTCGCATGAACTCCGTGCGACCCGGGCGTTTAGCCGGTTCATCTAAGAAGCGCTCTTTATCCTTCTCGTTATAGCTCACGGCACAACCTTAGTGAGGATATCTGCGCCAGGTAAATGATCACTGATTTGAATACCTCGACGCCCTACAGTGATGTAGACCAAATAAGCCCCTGCTTCACGCAGTAAATACTTAAATCCTGATTGAGAAATTGTGTTGGGACCGGTCTGCACTGGCGAACACGTACTAACAACACCTTGATCATTTGCCATTGTCATCGCACGTTGGCAGTGAAATGGATCGGTCACAATAATGACATCGCTAACCATGCGTTTTTTCATCACTGCCGCATAAGCCTTAGTGCTTACTAAAGTGTCACGACCCTCTTCAATCGCCGTGATTTTAGAGGATGGGATCCCATGTGATCGCAGCCATGCCTTACCGGATGCAGCCTCTGTTGTTCGATCCCCGGGGGCGCCTGCCCCCACCGTGATAATTTTTGGTGCAAGACCTAAATCAAAGATTCGCTTAGCTTCAACTAAACGTGCCTCGAGTGCCTCCCCGGGTCTTCCATCTAACTGTGCCGCTCCAAGAACCACAATGACATCGGCGTTACGCACAATGGGGTTATTGGCTGCGCGCCAAACTTTTGAAACGGCGTAACCAGGTGCAATTAATGCGATGATAATAATCAGAGTTAATGTGCGACGGATCCAGCGAAATAGAAACATCTATCCCCCTGAAAACGCATCTTCGAGTTCGACGTGAACAAGTTCATCGGGATCATCGAGCCAACCATCTGGCAAAGTAGGTGGCCGGCCGTGACTTGTACGCCCACGTGGCTTATCGCCGACTTCTACTGGATATGGCTGATCCTCTAATTGATCAAGCAGAGCGCGCATCTCTTCTAACGAGCAGACCATTCCTAAATCGTGGCGAATTTCGCGTGGGACGCGAAAGCCCTTCAAGTACCAGGCCATGTGCTTTCTGATATCCCGCATACCGCGATCTTCAGACTCTAGATACTCAACGATTAGATTTGCATGGCGGAACATCACTTCGCGGACCTCGTGCAATGTTGGTGTGATCTGCTTTCCTTCACCTTTAAGTGAAGAGACAAGATCTGTAAACAACCATGGGCGTCCTAGACATCCACGACCAACAACAATGCCAGCGCAACCACTTTGCTCAACCATTTCTATTGCATCGCGGCCCGACCAAATATCTCCATTGCCTAAAACAGGTACTCCAGTTGGCTTTAAGTGCTCAACAAGGCGGGCAATTGCTGACCAATCAGCTTTTCCTTCATACATCTGGGCCGCTGTGCGAGCGTGTAATGCAACCCACGCAACACCTAAGTCAGCAGCTGACTTTGCAGCCTCCAAATAGGTTTCGTGATCACTATCAATACCAATACGCATCTTTACTGTCACTGGTATTCCAAATGGCTTAGCTGCTTCAACGGCTGCGCCAACTATGTTGGAGAAAAGTTTGCGCTTGAAAGGAAGGGCTGCTCCCCCACCTTTACGCGTCACCTTTGGCACAGGACAGCCAAAATTCATATCAATGTGATCGGCTAGGTTCTCTTTGCCAATCATTGTTACAGCAGCGCGCATTGTTGTTGGATCAACGCTATATAACTGCACAGAACGTGGCCATTCATCTTTGCCCGGAACAATCATTCGAAGGGTTTCGGGGCGACGTTCAATGAGTGCGCGCGCGGTAACCATTTCAGAAACAAACAATCCCGCTCCTTGTTCGCGGCATAGTGTGCGAAAAGGAGCATTAGTTATTCCAGCCATGGGTGCTAGAACAACCGGTGGATCTATGTAGTGATCACCGCTTGCTAATGGAAGTAATAGTGGTTTTAGCAACCTAGTAAACGAGGTGCTAGCCATGCTTCAACCTGATCTAGGCCGATGCGCTCTTGCGCCATTGTGTCGCGATCGCGAATTGTCACTGCATTATCTTCAAGTGTTTCGAAGTCAATGGTGATGCAGTACGGAGTACCGATTTCATCTTGACGACGATAGCGGCGACCAATTGCCCCTGCATCATCAAAATCAATATTCCAGTTCTTGCGAAGTTGGGTTGCAAGATCGCGTGCCTTAGGAGACAGATCAGCATTACGTGAAAGTGGAAGAACTGCCGCCTTAATAGGT
>JBILUX010000066.1:0-6283 GCA_044370765.1 Candidatus Planktophila sp.
TAAATCCCTTGGAAAACGAGTGGCGATTATTACTACTTCTGGTGGTAGTGGAATCCTTGCTACCGATGCGTTAGAAAAAAATGGTTTAGAACTCGCAGTGTTAGCACCAGAGACACTCACCGCACTCGCAGGGATTGTGCCCTCCTATGGAAATGCTACTAATCCCGTGGATGTAACTGCCGCCGTCATGTCCACACCTGATCTATTTGAAAAGTGTCTGGATGTATTAGCTAAAGACAGTGGTGTTGACTCGATAGTTGCCTGCTTTGCCGTACTTGTCGGGGCAGATGTCGAACGCATCGCCTCTGCTCTGGGAGGCGTCAGAGCGGTTAGAAACCTTCCCATCGCAGTTGCAAGGACTGGCTCAAAGAATTTGGCACCTCTGGCAAGTGGAATTTTCAAGAGTCTGAACATTCCAGTATTCCCGACTCCTGATCGCGCCGTTGCCGCACTACGAATTCTCGAAGAGAGCGGACGCACTGTAAAGCGAGTACTTAAAAAAGATTTTGTTGGCAACTTTCCAACGCCCTCTGAAACGGCTACAGAAGTTGAAATGAAAGAGCTCTGGAAGCAAGTTGGAGTTCCAGTTCCGCTTTCAGTAGTTGTGAAGAATGAAAGCGAAGTTCTATCTGCCGTTGAATTTGTTGGTGGCCGCGCAGTATTTAAAGCAGTCATTCCTGGATTACTTCACAAGAGCGAGGCCGGCGGAGTCGCCTTGGATATTAATGCAGCAGATGCTGGTGCAACTTATTCGCGGCTATCGAAACTTTCTGGAGTAACAAATGATGTCCTTGTTGAAACTTTTGTTCCTAAGGGCGTTGAAACTCTAGTCGGTGTGACATCTTCATCCCTGGGTAAAGTTTTAACCATTGGCGTAGGAGGAATTCTCACTGAGATAATCTCCGATGTGGCGATTCGACTACTACCTATTAATGAAGAAGTACTGCGAGAGATGATATCTGAGACTCGATTAGCGCAACTTTTTGCAGGGGCACGTGGATCAGCACCTGCCGATGTGGATGCCTTTATTTCTGCAGTCTTAAAGATTGCAGAAGTTGCAAGTACATTTCCCGAGCTCAGCGAGTTAGATATCAACCCACTAACGGTGTTAACACAAGGCGCATGGGTGCTAGACAGTGCATATTCAATACCTACCGAAGGGAAACACCACTAAATGGATGTCGGAACACTTGTAGCGCGCGCAACCCGCGCCTATTACGATCGCCCAGCTGTCGAGAGCGAAGAAGGCATCCTGACTTTTGGAGAAATTGGCGGACGAATTTTCCAATTATCTAGAGCTCTGCGCGCCTTAGGCCTACAAAACGAGGATCGCGTATTAGATCTGCAGTTCAACCAGATTTCATATGTTGAGAGCGATCTAGGTATTTCTAGTGCTGGCCTTTGTCGTGTGGCGCTTAACTACCGCCTGCATCCCAATGACTGGGTTCGCATCGCTAAAGACTGTGGCGCTACGGTTTTAATCGTCGATCACAAGTTCTGGGTAGAGTCCGAGCCAGTCCGAGCCTTAGTTAAACATGTGATTCTTATTCATGGAACTGAGTCAGGAGCAGTTGATTATGAGGATTTCCTTGCAGCACAAGTAGCAGAACCTCTTATGCTCGCAGTGGATCCCGACTCACTAGTTTCACTTAACTATTCAAGTGGAACAACTGGAAATCCAAAGGGTGCAATCAGAACTCATCGCAATCGCATTGCAAGTTTAAACAATATTGTTACCGATATTTTGAAACGTGTTCCAGATGAAACAGATTGCTGGATTCATGCAGGTCCGATTACACATACCAGCGGATTATTTGTACTTCCATACTTTGCATTTGGTGCAAAACAGATAATTCAGGCCAAGTTTGATCCAGATGAGTTTGTCAATGTAATTCAAAACCGTGGAGGTAATGCCACTGCACTCGTGCCCACAATGATTGCACGCTTGTTGGCAATGCCTGGAATGAGCCGTGAAAGAATGGCTAATCTGCGTTTGCTTGGCTATGCAGGAGCTCCAATGACACCGGAGCATATAAAGCAATGCTATGAAACGATCACTAAGAATATGGTGCAGTACTACGGATTAGTTGAAGCGATTCCACCAGTAACCGTTCTTAGTGCAAGAGACCACGAACTTGGGCTTCTTGGAAATCCAGATTTATTAACAAGTGCTGGAAATGCATGCATCGGTGTTGAAATACTTATTGTCGATGAGGAGAATAAGCCTGTTGCACTGGGTGAGATTGGCGAAGTTATTACGCGTGGAGACCACGTAATGCGTGGCTACTACGGTGCAGCCGGAATGGATGCAACCGTTACTAAAGCCGTTCGCGATGGCTGGCTACATACGGGGGATCTAGGTCGATTAGATGCCGATAATCGCCTTTATTTAGTTGATCGCAAGGGCGACATGATTATCAGTGGTGGCTACAACATCTATCCTCGTGAGATCGAAGATGTTGTGGCCGATGTCGAAGGCGTTCTTGAAGTCGCTGTAATTGGGGTAAAAGATGCCGAATGGGGCCAACGCGTGGTTGCTATGGTCACGCTCAAGCCGGGAGTCACAGCGACAGAGGCAGAGATTTCAGAGAAAGTGATGGCACACTGTAAATCCAGTATGGCATCCTATAAAAAACCAAAAACCGTTATGGTTGTCAAAGAGTTCCCTCTGAACTCAACTGGAAAGATTGCAAAAAAGGTATTGCGTCAACAACTAGAGGAAAGTAAGTAGCAATGACAATCGAAGAGCCTGGTAAGTATCCCTACACTCGGGGCATTAATGCCGATCCAGGCGTATGGACAATGGGCCAATATGGCGGTTTTGGCACACCCGCTGAAACCAATGAACGCTTTCGAATCTTATTAGATCAGGGTTTGACGGGTTTTAGTGTCGCGCTAGATTTGCCGACTCAACTGGGGCTGGACTCTGATGATCCATTATCACTCGGCGAAGTTGGCCGTGTGGGTGTGGCAATAGATAGCTTGCGCGACATCGAGATCCTCATGGAGGGAATCCCTCTCGAAAAGATTACCCAAGTGCGCACGACTGCAAACTCAATTGGCTATATCTGGGCGGCAATGTTTATAGCACTTGCAGAACAGCGCGATATGGATCCAAATAGGTTTGGAATGTTTATTCAAAATGATGTCTTAAAAGAGTACATCGCACGTGGAACACAGATATTTCCAGCAGAAGCCGGCTTAAAACTCTCAGTAGATGTCATTGAATACATCGCAACCAAGATCCCTCGATGGGTTTCATTAGCGATGAGCGGTTATCATATTCGTGAGTCAGGTTCAGATGCGGTGCAAGAAGTAGCATTTACATTTGCTAACGCCCGCGAATACCTTGATGCAGCGATCGCCCGTGGTGTGAGTGTTGATCAAATAGCGGCCACCTTGTTTACATTTCTATCATCAAATATTGAGTTCTTGCCGGAGATTGCTAAGTTTCGCGCTGCCCGTAGGACCTGGGCTCGCTTGATTCATGAGAAATATCAAGCCCAGGATGCCGCTTCCGAGAAACTCCGTATCTTTGCATTCACTGCCGGCTCTTCACTGACTGCTCAGCAGTCCATGAACAACGTTGTCCGCACATCGGTTGAAATGCTTGCAGCGGCATTAGGTGGCATTCAAACAATGCATGTATCGGCCTTCGATGAAGCCTTGGGTGTTCCAACAGAAGAGGCGGCCATGCTGGCCCTTCGTACTCAGCAGGTTATTGCCTTTGAAACTGGGGTATTAAGTACTGCTGATCCACTGGCTGGAAGTTACGAGATCGAACGTCTTACCGATGAACTTGCAGAAAAAATGTGGGCGATGATAGAAGATATTGAAAGGCGTGGAGGCGCACTTGCCTGTATCAATAATGGTTGGTTTTCAAATGAACTCTCTGAAAAGGCATATGCATTTGCAATGGCAATTGAATCAGGGGAGCGCAAACTTGTAGGCGTAAATCTCTTTAAAGCAGATACTCCGCCCTATAAAGCCTTTGAAATCAATCCTAAGAGTGAGGCTGGCCAAGTTGCCGCACTCCATGCAGTGCGGGCAAGTAGAGATAATGATCAAGTGGCAACGGCTCTGGCTGATTTACATAAGGCGGCTCAGGCAGGTGAAAACATTATGGAAACCTGTATTGCTGCAGTTAAGGCTTACGCCACGGTCGGTGAGATAGTAAATGAACTTCGCAAGGTTTATGGAAAATGGATTCCTACACGAGCTTTTTAAGCTGGTTTAGAATTATTTCAAAGGGCTTTGCTCGATAATCTATAACTTCAAAATGTCCGGTATCAACGAGTTCTATGAACTCACACTCTAAACCTGCGGTTTTGTAAGAGTTATAAAGCGAATGTGAAAGCGCAATAGGAACGCGAATGTCATCAATACCGTGGATAATTACGACAGGCACATTTGCGTTGAGCATTATGTTCGGATCGAGATCTGGTCTATTAACTGCGCTGTCTCCAAGAAAAAGCTTTATCGCGCCGCCATCTAGATTCAGAGCATCCGCACCAGCCATATCACCGACAGGCGCGAGAGCAATAATGCCTGTGATGAGTTTTTCACTCTCTTTATCCGAAGCCAATAAGGCTAAATGACCTCCTGCAGAGTGCCCCATAAGGACGCCTCCACCAGAGTGCACAATGGCTGCGCGAATATCGGCGAGGTAGTTATCGGGTTTACCGAGAGTTCGGCGATATTCAACTAATTGAACTCGCCAACCTGCATCCGATAGAGCACCTGCAAAGGGACGAAGATGCGTTAAGTCGTATTCAGGATGCCAGAATCCACCGTGAATGAGAAAAATTTGACCTAGGCATTGGCCGGTAGTCTCAAAAATCTCGATGAAATTATCAGGATCTGCTCCATATTTTTCTACACGCGCACACGTACGCGTTGGCAACTCAAATACTGATCGGTCCTCTGGAATCACTTGTCTTCAACTTTAAGGCGGAATCTCTGTAATTTGCCGGTAGTTGTTTTAGGAAGCGATTTAACAAATACAATTTTCCGAGGATATTTAAATGGTGCAATCTTCTTCTTGACATGGTCCTGCAGCTCCTTAATTAGCTCAGGGCTTTCAGCGACATCGGCAAGTACAACAACGTAGGCAACGACAAGCATTCCGCGCTCTTCATCGGGCTCACCCACTACTGCGACCTCTGAAACAGAGCTGTGTGTTAGCAGAGCATTTTCGACCTCAGGGGCGGCAATGTTGTATCCGCTTGAGATAATCATGTCGTCAGCTCTTGACTGATACTTGAAGTAACCATTGGCATCCTTCAAATATAGATCTCCCGTTACGTTCCATCCATTTACTGCATAAACATTTTGACGCACATCATTTAAATAGCGGACTCCAGTCGGGCCTCTTACGGCCAAGAAGCCAATCTCGCCAGTGGCAAGCTCTTCAAAATCCTCATTAACAATAATTGCCTCATAGCCAGGCACAACTCTTCCAGTCATCCCGGGGATAATCTCTTCATCTGATGCTGAGATGAAGATATGGAGCATCTCTGTTGCGCCAATGCCATCTATCAACTTAATACCAGTGGCATCAAACCAAGAGCGCCACGTAGATTCTGGAAGATGCTCGCCGGCCGATACGCACCTACGCAGAGAAGGTAGATCTAAGTTCTCCGTTGACTTCAATATCGCTCTATAAGCCGTTGGGGCTGTAAATAGCACGCTTACTTTATTCTCGCGTACTTTTTCAATGAGAATCGGTGGCGGGGCACCCTCTAGAAGAAGGGTTGTTGCACCGACTCTAAATGGGAAAACTACGCTTGCACCGAGACCAAAAGTAAATGCCAGTGGGGCCGAACAAGCGAAAATATCCTCTTGAACCGGCTTAAGAATCTCTTTTGAAAAAGTGTCAGCGATTGCCAAGATATCGCGATGAAAGTGAATTGTTGCCTTAGGTACACCCGTTGAGCCTGAAGTGAAGGCCAAAATACTGACATCATCACTTGCTGTATCACATGCTGTGTGCTGTAAAGGAAATGCCGATGCCTTAGCAAATACATCATTCTCGCCGCCATAGACGAGCGTCTGACCCGTGAAATTTGTGACTAAGTTCCAATCCTCCATGAACCTATGATCAATGAGAGCGAACTGAACGTGTGCAACTCCAAGCATTTTTTCCAACTCATTGGCACGCTGCAAGTGAATTGTAGTAACAGCTACCGCGCCTACTCGAAGAATTGCCAGCCATAAAATAACAAGAGAGGCGCTATTTGGCCCGCGCAACAGGATTCGATTTCCCGGTTTGACTCCGATGGAT
>JBILUX010000023.1:0-13987 GCA_044370765.1 Candidatus Planktophila sp.
ATTCTAGATAGTTAGCGACCTGTGAAATCTTGGCCAAGAGTTCGCCGTATGTGTAATTTCCATCGGCTGAAATAATTGCGAGTTTGTTTGGTCCAACAAGTTCAATCGTCCTATCTATCAACTCGCAACTGGCATTGAGACGCTCGGCGTAGTTAGTATCAATAAAACTTTGATTGAGCCAGGGCCATTGATCGCGAGGCGGCAGATTTTCGCGAGTGAAATTATCAACGTGACCAGTTCTAAAGAAACTCATTTGTTTTTCTCCCCGTGTTTCTCGATTGCACTTATTAACTCAGATACTCCCTCTGACCTTTCCATCGCCCCCAGTAGCACTAAAGGCACCCATCCAATCATCGGGGCGGAAAGATGTAGAGAGTTTTCAAGCTCTGTCGCCGTACTGTGAGCACCCTCTCGATCTGATTTATTAACGAGAAAAATATGGCCAATCTCTAGAATTCCCGCCTTTGATGCCTGAATTCCATCTCCCATGCCAGGAGCCATCACAACTACTACGGTTTGAACGTATTTCATTACTTCGACTTCGCTCTGACCAACTCCAACAGTTTCAACGAAAATATAATCAAAGCCGGCCCTTGCCACGAGATTGATTATCGCTTCGATCGTGGCAGAGAGGCCACCCAAGTGACCGCGCGTAGCGATTGAACGAATAAAGACCTTAGGGTCGAGAAAATGTTCGCCTAAACGAATTCGATCACCAAGAAGTGCGCCTCCAGACAAGGGAGAGGATGGATCAACTGCAAGAACTGCAACACTCTTATTATCACCGCGAAGGCGGGTGATGAGAGCGTTAACTGTCGTTGATTTTCCGACACCAGGGGAACCGGTAATACCGACGACCCTTGTCTTATTACTTACCGGTAAAACTTTTAATGTTGAATCGTTTTCAGCTAATGAAATAGCGCGCGCCAGTTCTCGTGGATTTGTAAGAGAAACCGAGTTCAACAAAGCCTGCCATTCTTGATCAGGCATGGATACCGAAGCCATGGCAGACATTTTACGATGGCTCCATAGCCAAAGGCATGTTGTACTGAAGCCATTGTGTTGATATCTTCAATCCATGTCTCCAATTCGAATTGTCATTGCTAAGCCTGGATTAGACGGTCACGATCGCGGTGCCAAGATAATTGCTCGAACCTTGCGTGATGCAGGCTTCGAGGTAATTTATACAGGTCTTCATCAAACTCCCGATCAGATCGTGACTACCGCTATTCAAGAGGACGTTGCAGCTATTGGACTTTCAATCCTTTCAGGTGCACATATGGGTCTGTTCACTAAGGTTTTAGAGCTACTTAAAGAGTCGGGAGCGCCAGAGATTTTAGTATTCGGCGGAGGAATAATTCCCGAAGATGATCGTCAAAAACTTATTAGCTTAGGCGTTGGTGAGATTTTTACTCCTGGGGCGCCAACTCAAGAGATTGTCGATTGGCTAAAGAACTCTTTAAAGGCCTCAATATAGCGAACGCATTCACTACCTTTAGAAAATTAATTTCTAGTACAAAGGTAGAGAATGCGTCCGCAATAAAGAGTTAGATCTCTAAATTAGAACTGAATGTCGTTCTTTGAATCGTGCAAGATAACGCCATTCTTGATAGACCAAACTTCAAAAGCTCCACCCATTGGGTCTCCAGCCTTATCGAACTTGGTATATCCCCAAACGCCGCTGTAAGCAATTGGCTTTCCAGCAGCAACATCCTTAACAGCTGCAGTCAATTCCTTCCATGTATATGCAGTTCCACCATAGACGCCACCAACATTGCGAAGACCCTTAGCAAGGCCTCTTGATGTGGTGTTGCCTGCAGAGATACCCGCAAGGCAAGCAAGAACTGCAGCATCGAATCCTGAACCATCAACGAAAGTTCCTGGATTCTTTGGGTAGGCAGCAGTGAAAGCTGTCTTCCAGCCTGCTGCATCAGTTCCATTAGTCTTGGCAGATGTTCCGCGGATGCCGTTCATGAGTGATGCTCCAACAGTTGCAAGAGCTGAGTCATCATTGAATGCCTCAGTCATGAATGTAGTAGCTGGATCCCACTTCTTAGTACGGGCAAGAGCTGGAGCTAGCTTTGCGAATGAATCTGGGTAGTCAACAAATACAAAGGCGCTGCGCTTTGTCTTTACAAGTGCTGCTGCCTCAGAATCGTATGAAGCTGCGCCTGCATTCCAAAGTACGGTGCCGCCAATGTGGCCACCATTCTTGATCCATGCACGCTTGAAGGCTGTTGCAAGGCCGGTACCGAATGAGTTGTTGATTGCGCCAACAGTTACCCATGAATTGTTTCCATAAGCCTTTGAAACTGCCTTTACTAGGGCTACGGCCTGTAGAAGATCTGATGGGTATGTACGGAACAAAGTATCGTTATCTTTGAATGTAGTTAGAGCAGGTGATGAAGCAGCAGAGGCAATTCCAATAACGCCAGATGTTGCAGCAGTAACTGTTCCAACTTCAAGGGATGCACCTGATGTAAGGGATCCGATGATGAAGTTAACTTTGTCAGACTTTGCAAGCTTTGTAGCTGCCTCACGTACTACTGATGGCGCATCAGAAACTGAGTCCTCTTGCGCGATCATTTTACATGAACCGGCTACGCCAGCTGCAGTCATTGCCGCTTGCACTGATGTAACGCCAAAAGCTGCGGCATTTGCTAATCCAGTGCCATATGAAGCGAAGCCAGCACCTGACATTGGCTGAACAGTTCCAACACGGATATCGACACCGGCTGCATTAGCAGGGACCGTTGATACAAATAGCGCCGCTGCCGCGACTGCGACAGTAGCGAAAACTAAACTTTTGTTCTTCTTCATTGTGCAGCTCTCCTCGAGGGTGATTTGTGCCTTGATAAATGACGGTCGTCAAATAACTAAGCAAGTATGCACTTAGAAGCTCAATAAATAAAGGTCAGCACTCAGGTATTTTTAGAGCGCTTTCCGAAGTAAATGCCCACAATTTCTGGGTCTACGGCGAGGTCGGCGCCTGGCCCCTCATGGCGATTTTTGCCCATGTCGAGAACGTACCCATAGGTAGAGATTTCTAAGGCACGCCTAGCATTTTGTTCGACCATAAGAATTGTTACACCAACGTTATTAATGCGCACCAATTCATCAAATAATTGATCGACAAGGGCTGGAGCCAATCCCGCCGATGGCTCGTCCAGCAAAAGGACGTCCGGGGCAGACATCAGAGCCCTAGCCAGCGCCAACATTTGGCGCTGTCCTCCTGAGAGCTGACCGGCTCGATCCCTCTTTCGAGAGACAAGATCTGGATACCTCACGTACATGCTTTCTTTGAGCTCATCAAGTGTCTTGCCTGATTCTGGAATGTAGCCAACATCTAAGTTTTCATCGATTGTCATGCCCACGAAGATATTTTCAATCTGAGGAACGTATCCAATCCCAATTTTCGAGAGGTTGTATGGCTTGGTGCCAAGGATGTTGACCTCCTTGCCATCACGAAGAATCGTTGCACTTCCAGATGTCACTTTTGCGATTCCAAAGATCGCCTTCATGATCGTTGATTTGCCAGCTCCATTAGGACCAACGATGGTAACAATTGATTTTTCGGGCACTTCAATGTTTACTCCATTGAGAATCTTGATATCTCCATATCCACCTTCAAGATCAGAGATTTTTAATAATGGTTGAGTCATGAAGTTGCCTTTCTGGTTCCGAGGTAGGCATCAATAACCGCTTGATTTTCATAGATGGAGTTCGGTTTACCTTCGGCAATAACTCTACCCTCGGCCATAACGATAACTTGATCCGAAATATTCATCACCGTCTCTAAATCATGTTCTATGAGTAGAAAAGTGAGGTGATGCTCGGTCCTAAGAGCATGCAAAACTTCCAATAATTTCTCGACTAGCGTTGGATTCACTCCTGCAAAGGGCTCATCGAGAAGGAGCATGACGGGATTGGCCATCAGGGCTCGGGCAAGGTCAAGAAGCTTTCGTTGGCCACCGGAGAGAATTCCGGCATACTCATGGGCAAATCTTTCAATTCCAATTTGCTGTAGAAGCTCCATGGCCCGGTTACGACACTGATCTTCGTATGCTCGTCTAGCCTTTGGATTTAAGAAGTTAACCAAACTGTCTCCTGGATTATCCTGACCACCCAACATTAAATTATCTAAAACACTCATGCGCTTAATAACCTTAGCGCCTTGGAATGTTCGAATGATTCCGCGGTCGGCAATCTTATGTGGCAAAAGCCCCTGAATTTCCAAGCCTTCAAAGAGGATCGTTCCTGAATCCGGCTTTATTGCACCGCTAATTAAGTTGAACAAACTTGTTTTGCCAGCTCCATTTGGACCGATTACCGAGGTAACACTTCCAACTTCGACATTCAGGGTTGCACCATTTACTGCTCGCACGCCACCAAAAGTGATTGCGACATCTTTTACCTCGAGGATTAGATTATTCAAGGACCATCTCCTGACGTTTTCCGAAGATTCCTTGAGGACGGCGCATCATAAGAATAATGAGAACAATTCCGATAATCATTATTCGAATGTAGGCTCTTTGGGAGGCATCGAAAGTAGAAAAAGGCCAGAAGGTAAAGAATCGAGTTCCACCATAGAGGAAGCCGAAGAATATTGCCGCGAGGGGAAGACCTTTAACTTTCGTAGCCCCACCTAAAATCAAAATCATCCAGCCATAGAAAGTTACAATGGTAAGGAAATCATCAGGTGATAGTAGTGAAGACTCTAGCGCCCAATAGATTCCGGCGATCCCACCGATTACTGAACCTAGAATTACGGCCTGCAAGCGAAACCTAAAGACATTCTTGCCAAGGGCTGCAGGAACTTCATCATCTTCTCGCGTTGCCCGGAGAACGCGCGCCCAAGAAGTTCGCTCGATGCGAGAGACGAGAAATAAAAGAATGCCAAGGGTTGTCCAAACAATTATCGCCATTACAAATTCACGATCTGCGATTTCACCAAATATTGGAGTGAGGAGCTCACGCGCACGATTCATGATGGAGTCCCAGGTATCGGTATATGACGGGTAGTTATCTCCAATTACAGGAATAGCTAAAGAACCTTGCACGCCACCAGTTAAGCCATCAGAGTTATAAATGACGTAGCGAACGATTTCCGAGAAAGCGATACTAACGATCGAAAAATAGTCGCCCCTTAGTCGAAGGGTTGTTAAGCCCAAAAAGGCACCACCAAGTGCGGCGACGCCAACACCAGTGGCCGCGGCAATCCAGAAGTTAATTCCATGCGAAATAACTAAAATTGCCATTGTGTACGAGGACAGAGCCATCATTCCAACGTGGCCAAAATTCAGTATGCCGCCAACGCCATATTGCACTTGTAGGCCTAAAGCAAAAATTCCATAAATGCCAGACATAGTAAGAATGAAGATCCAGAAGCCCGGTTGCATTAGTGCTGTCATTAGATTTTTCTCGCCTTCACTCCGAAAATTCCCTCTGGCTTAAATAGCAAAACAATCACAAGAACGGCAAAGGCGACAACAGGTTTATAAGTCGATGGTATGCCTCCCAATAGTGCATCCCATGTTGAAAGTTCCATGACAACACCTAGAACAAAACCGCCGATGAGAGCCCCATAGGCATCTCCAATAGTTCCTAGAACAACTGCAGCTAAAATTGACAGAAGTAGATCAAGGCCCATTCCATTTGTGAATTGACCTTGAACCGTTCCCTGGAAAACCCCCGCTAGCGCGCCGAAGGCACCGCTGATAGTCCAGGTAGCAATAATTACTCGATCAACGTTAATTCCAGATACGGCCGCTAGAGAAGGATTGTCGGCGTAAGCGCGCATATTCTTTCCGGTAGTCGACTTCTTAATAAATAGTGCAATGGCTGTAATTGCCACAGAGGCCGAACATAGAACTATTAACTGAGCTTGAGCAATTTGAGCCCCAAGGAATTCAAAGGTTTTAATCTGGTCGATTTCAAATTTTCGACTGTTACTACCAAATGTAAGCGCGATTGCCTGTCGAAGAACGAAGGCGATCCCTGTTGCCACAAGAAATAGGGCAAGCATTCCAGCACCACTTTTGCGCAGTTTGCGCCAGAGAAAGAATTCGAGAATCAAAGATACGACGACTCCGATAATCATAGAAAGTATTACCGCCACAATAAAGGGCAGGTGCCTGTCAACTGCTAAGAAGACCGTTGTGAATGCACCCAAAGTTAGAAAATCGCCAGCGGCGAAATTTACCAAACGCAAAACGGAGTAAACGAGAGAGATACCTAATGCTGCAATTCCAAAGATAGAGCCTTCGACCAAGCCGTTAAAGAGTAATTGAACAAACTCAGCCACGTATCAACCTCGCTCTTCCAAAGATTTAAAGCCCATTAAATTTGACCCTGCCAAAGATACCTAAAATCACATGATTTGTCTGCACTTGCCTTACGATATTTGGTGTGGATAAAGCGAGCGAAAACGACATGGAGCTTTTTGATTTACGGATTATCGTAGATCGAATTGAGGGTAGATCTGTCTGCGGGCTAAGCGTAGGAGATTACTTCGAAGTAACTAATAGCGCCGAACTTCGAATCCCTGAAGGCAAACATTTCTGCATCTACGCCATACAGGCCGCCATGCCACTGCTACCTGCCAAACAACGTCAAATGCCGGCCAGCGACTGGCTAGAGTCGGACTCTTTTGTAGCTTGTCCAGATCCAGATGAGAGAGTAATAATGCGCATTGAGCGAGTTAGAAAAGTGAAACTCAGTTCAGGTGATTTAACTTAATTATTATTAGTGTGCATGATTTTGCGATGTTTCTCCGAGTACCTCTCTAAATCGTAGACGGGCCCGCTAGGTCCCTTTGATTCGGACAAAACCTCATCTATCGCTTCAAGCTCTTGGCTTGTAAATATAATCTTTGGTATTTTTACATTTGAATCGATATGGGAGATATTCCGTGCACCCACTATTACGCCTTTCACGGCAGGGCGCGCAAGCACCCATGCAGAAGCGATAGTTCCAATATCTGTTTCATGGCTATCGGCAATATCTTTACACACACGCAAAAGTCTTTGGAAGAGCTCCCAGCCACCGAACTCATCGATAATTATTTGGTACTTAACATTTGATCGTGTTTCTACCTGAGTGGGTTCGGCTGTGTCTAAGAATTTCTCTGAAAAGAAACCTCCGGCGACTGTGCCGTAACAGAGTATTCCAATCTCGTTTTCCTTACAGAACTGGCTCATACCTTGCTCAGCTCTTCGATCTAGCATTGAGTATTGGATTTGATGACTCGCAGGTTTTAATCCAGCGTTAACCATCTCCTCAAGACGAGTTAAGTCAAAATTTGTAATACCAACATTTCTAATTTTGCCAAGCTCCTTGAGCCCGAAGAGAGCCTCCATTGCAGCCAGATAGTGACGATCTTCATATCTCCACCAGTGAAGTTGAACGAGATCGACCTGATCAACACCCAGGCGTGCCAAAGAGCGATTTACAATGTTTATTGCATCGGAACTATCGAAATCCTTCAAGAATGTCTCATTCGGAACATACTTGGTGTGAAGTTGAACTTCCCCTCGAGCGTTAGCTCCCATCTCTTGACTCAACTGAACTAGAGTCTTTCCAACTAACTCTTCAACTCCTGTATAAATATCACCAAAATCAAAGGTAGTGATTCCAGCTTTAATAAAAGAAATCATGTCTGAGATTGCCGCTTGTTCTTGAATCTCAATATTTAAGGAGTGACCAGAACTCAACTGCCAGCCACCCTTTATTACAGGTGAGATTTCGTAGCCGGCAACAAGTTCACGCTTCTTCATTGAATAACCACTTCAACTTCTATCTCTACTAAGTAATCGCTGCCAATGAGTTCGGCTTTGAACATTGTATTTGCTGGGCGAATGTCGGCGAATCGGACTCCATGTACTCGGGCAATTGGTTCCCAGTTCTTTAGGTCGCTGACAAAGATTCGTGATCGAACAACATCACTTAGTTTTGCCCCTAATGATTCAAGAGATGCCTCAATTTTATCGATTACAAAATGCGTTTGCGCAATAGGGTCGTTAACTCCCACAGCGATTGATCCATGTGTTGCTGTGGTTCCTGAAACAAGTACGCGATCACCGATTCGAACTGCTCGACTATATCCAGCCAAGTTCTCCCAAGTAGTTCCCGAATCGATCATTGATTTTCCACCTGATTGAGTAACTTCATAAACCGGCGGAAAATCCTCGAGATGATGACTTAAATCCCCTGAAGCAGTTAGATAAGGAGGTTTGCGATATTCATCACCGCAGTCCCCGGGAATTACTTCCAAAAGGGCGAGAGCTGAAGCAATCTTTGAGCGCTGCGCAGTAGTGAGATCAAAAGTGAAAAGTGAAACTGCATCGGCGATATGGGCGTTTTCGCCAAGGCGAGCACCAATAATGACCGCCCCAACTGCCTTTTGAGCCAGCTGATACTTGCTTGCAACCGTTGAAATAGAACGGTCAACCTCTTTTCCAACTTCATCAAGTGTTGCAAGCAGATGCTGGAACTTATCCCAGCCACCGGCTACATCAATGAATCGCTTGTACTTCATGAGGGACCAGTTAGGTAGAGCCTCACCTGTTGGATCTGCTTTACCTAACCACTTTTGAGAAATAAAACCGCCGCATAACGTGCCATAAGCAAGAATCTTGACGCCGTTGGCATCACAGTAATCTGCCATCTCGCCACCGCCACGTTGATCAACGAGGGAGTATGAAATTTGATTTGAAACGATATTGACGCCCGTAGATTTAGCAATTCTTAAGTGTGCGGTGTCGAAGTTAGTGACACCAATTGCTCCAATTAGGCCTTCTTCTTGCAGCTCTTGTAAATACATAAGTGCGTCTAACCAGAAAGGGTTGGAGAATTTCCATGCGTGGTATTGAAGTAGCTCTACTTTTTCACTTTGTAAACGGGCGCATCTTTCTTTTACTGCTGCTCTTACTTGATCACGAGTGACGGGTCCCGGTTTTGGAACCCACTTTGTAAAAAGGTGAGCGTTTTTTCCAGATGGAAGATTCTTCTTAAAATACCCAGCAATGATTTCAGCCGAGCCATAGTGGTCTGCCATATCGAAGGTATCTAATCCAACTTGGGCGTAGGCGGCCATGAACTCTGCAGTTGCCGCTGGATCAAGTGTCGAACCATCTTTTTCCATATCTGCAATCTGCCAAAGCCCAGTAATTGCGCGGGCGATATTGATTCCAGGTGCGAGATCCACTCTCTCAATCTGTGACATTGGAGTCTCCGAGTATCTCTACTTGCGCAGGAAGTGGTTGGTTTTAGCGAATGCGGCAATTATTTTTTCAACATCCTCATAGTTATTGTAAAAATGTGGCGAAACTCGGATATTGCCTCCGCGCGAGGAGGTCACGACATTTTCAGCCTCTAATGCAGATACATGTGCATTTTCATCAAGGGATGCAACTGCCAGCATCGCGCCATGATGGGCGAGATTTCTAGGCGTTATTACCGTTCCACCAAGGGCTTCGATTCCAGATCGAATTGCCTCATGAATTCCAGAAACGTAGGAGTGAATGTTCTCAATCCCGATATCGATGACCATTTGTAGACCAGTCGAGGATGGGTAAAGAGATGGAATCGCTGGCGTTCCTGATTCGAAACGTCTGGCATCTTTTGCCGGATCATATGAGTGAATACCCATCGCAAAAATGTCTTTAGCGGCAAACCAACCAGTTGACGTAGGAATCAGATGGCTAGTCGTTTCGCTACGCGCATAAAGAAAGCCGACACCAGGTACGCCTAATAAATATTTAAGAGTTCCGCCGACAACAAAGTCTGCCTTAAGTGTGGACAAGTTCAAGGGAACTGCTCCGACAGTTTGATAGGCATCAACTAGTACTAGAGCGCCTGCTTTATGCGCAGCTTCAATAATAGGTTCCAACTCAGTAACGGCGCCATTGTGGTAGCAGCCATGAGTAATAGAGACGATTAATGTTTCATCATCGATTGCAGCGATCATCGCTGCGACATCAACTCTTAAATCTTTGGTGCTTGGAATGTGTTGAACTACAGCTCCCCGAAGTTCCTGGGCGTGCCAAGTCTGACCAATAGTTGGAAATTCATTTTCTGTTGTAACTATTTTGTTGCGCTTTTTTGTGAAATCTAATGCAGATGCAACGGCGTTTACTCCGGCGGAGGCTGAGGTAGTCACGGCAATTTCTGAAGTTGGAACTTTAAAAAACTCTGCAAAAAGAGAGCGCATTGTCTCTTGGTAACCAGCCCAATCGCCCCAGGCTGATCCTTTAAGCTCGAGAGTTGCAATATAAGTATCAAAACTCTTTCGAACACTATCTGCCAGAGCACCTTGGGAGCATGAATTTACATACGTTACATGTTCGAAAACCGAGAATTGCGACCTATACAGGGATGCTAAATCCTTTGTAGCTGAATCTACGGCCATGATTTGCTCTCCTAGTTATCTCTTCATGGAACTCTTCACTATTGCAATAGGGAGGGTATCCCGATTAAAAATAATAATGCAAATATTTGGCGGTCGTCATACTGGCAATATGCTCACACCATCGCCTATGACTCTACATAACCAGGGGCAGGGCGGCCATCTGGATAATAAGCCGCTGCGGGAGAGCCAGCTGGACGGAAAATGCCCAACAGACACAAGTCTTCATCTCGGTTATTAACTAAAGCGTGCAAGAGGCGAGGCGCAACAATAAAGGTCGAACCCACTGACAATGTCTGCACCGTATCTCCGACATGAAGCTCTCCTCCACCTGCAACGATATGGCAGATCTCATCGTATAAGTGATAGTGAGCAGGTGCCCCTGACGGCGGGATGAAACCGATAAACATAGTCGCATGTGCCGAACCATTATCGGCATCGTAGAGAACTTCGAACTCACGGTTTGAAGTTGCAGCAGATTTATCAGAACTGCCCTGTTCTACAAATCGAGCGTAATTCTGAGTTGGAACGATTTGTTTGCGCGCGAAAGGACCAGAGATATCTGGGACGCTCACTTCCAAGGCGCGCAAATCATTGCCACCTACCCAGTTAAATGTGGCACCAGATCTAATGAGTGCGGCCGAGCCAGATTTCATTACCTGTCGGTTAACTCCATCGCTGTCACTAATCTCTAAGGTCGCGCTCCCAGAGCGTGTATAAATAAGGGTGTCATGCTTAACTTTCACGAGCGGCGTCGCATCTCCAGTGAGTGAGATTTCAACTGCAGTCATCGCCTCGGCATAAGTACCGCCATCGATTAATGAGGTACAGGTCGCCTCACCTCTTCGAGAAATACTTTCTTTTGCTATGGTTTGCGACACTGCACTAAATACAATCCCTGGTTTCATGGTGTCCCCTCTCGAAAGGAAGCATATCTATGAAAATTCTTCGACATGCAAGCGCTAAATGGAGTGGACCAGTTCCAACCGGAACCGGCGTTATGACCCTAGGCCGTGATGGACTAGCCATTCCTTTCTCTTTAAAGACGCGCACTGAAGATGGGATGGGCACCAACCCGGAGGAGCTCATCGGGGCCGCCCTCGCTGGGTGTTTTTCGATGCATCTGACGAGTTTGATCGAGGATGCCAAGATGCCCGTGGGTGAGATCGAAACATCAGCTCGCGTAATCTTGGAACAGCGCGATGGGGGATTCTGCATTAGCGAAGTCCACTTAACCACTCGCGGGAGCAACCAGAGTATGTCCAATGACGAGTTTATTGAGTTAGCTAATGAAGCTAAGCGAACCTGCCCAGTTTCAAAACTGTATTCATCGGCCGTGATTACTCTGGAAGCAGCCCTTGCTTAATTGGCCGTTACGGTTTGAGAACTATTCGAATCGGATTGCCAATTTTTTGAGCTAGTTGATGTAGTGCGGCGCTGGCCTCTTCAAGAGACATGATGGATGTAATTGATCCTGAAAGATCGAGTTTGCCAATTCTGATTAGCTCAACTAACTCTTGAGTGTGATGCGGCTCTGAGCCGTAGTGTCCTAAAATTTGATTTCGTTTATAAACAAAGGCCATGTCATTTGGAATCGTGATTGCTTGGCTCGCAATTCCAATGATTACTAAGCGTCCACCTTCGGCCAGAAGTGGAAGCGCTTGCTGTCGCACCGCGCTTGCTCCGGCGAAATCAAATGCAGCATCTATACCTCGACCATTTGTGGCGGCACGAATCTTCTTCGAAAACTCATTGTCATTAGGGTCAAGTGCCAAATCTGCGCCAACGGCTAAAGCGCGCTCGCGCGCCTGTGGCAATGGGTCAACTGCGATTATTGGATTTGATCCGATTATCTTTAAAAGTTGAACGGCATGAATTCCTAGCCCACCAACTCCGAAAACCGCAGATGATTCACCGGATTGAATCTTTGCAGTTTGCGTTATCGCCGCCCATGGAGTTGAAACGGCATCTGGAATAATGCACGCTTGCTCAAAATTTAGTTCATCATGAATTGCAATTAAAGTATGTGCGTCGGCAACCATGTATTCGGCAAAGCCGCCATCGAAATCAAAACCCTGAGTACGCACGCGGCCTTTCTCATCACGAATTCCAGCACAAACTATGACGCGATCTCCGATTTTCCAGCCCGTGACACCTTCTCCCAATTTTTCAACAACCCCGGCAACTTCGTGTCCGACAGTGACTTCATCGCCCTCTAAATATCCAGGAGAGAGCGTTGAATCAAGTAAATGGACATCGGAAAGACATACGCCTGCAGCTTTGATTTGTATCCGAACCTGGCTTGGAGAGGGCTCTGGAATTGGGAAATCAGTAACAGCAAACTCTCTAGTACTAATTCTGATTCGGCCAGCACGCATTAGATCATCCTCATCGCTCGATTAATCATCAGATCCACAGCTTCACCAAAGATAGCGAAGGCTGGGTTAGTTGTTTGACCAGCTACGTAACGTGCCCATATTTGTTGCAAGATGACGGTCAGTCTAAAGAGACCAAAGACTTCGTAAAAAGTAAAGTCATTACAATCCCACTCTGATTTTGCGAGATATCTCTTAATAAACTCATCCCGAGTTGGCATTCCAGGTAAGTGACTTGGCTGTCTACGAAGATTGGCGAAAGCTGCTTCATCATTACTATCTATCCAGTAGGCCATTGAAGAACCTAGATCCATAAGAGGATCACCAATTGTTGCTAACTCCCAGTCGAGAGCCCCGACTAATTTAGGAACGCTATCAAGATCGAAAACAAGATTGTCTAATCTCCAATCGCCATGAATAACACAGCTAGCAACATCGTGCGGTTGGTTTTCATCTAGCCACCTCATAAGAACTTCGGCATCTGCAACATCTGGAGTGCGTGCGGCTCTGTATCTTCTAGACCAACCTTCAACTTGGCGGCCAACATATCCTGGACCTTTGCCCAACTGCGAAAGTGGGGTGGGGTCAACGTGGTGCAATGCAACCAAACCATCAATTACTAAATCCCCGATAAGCGTTGTGTCCTGCACACTCAGAATTAAGCCCGCCGGTAAATCACGACGCAAGATAATTCCATTGATTCGCTCCATTACATAAAAATCAGAGCCGATGACAGAGTGATCTTCACAAAGGGCAATAACCTTTGGGACAAGCGGGAAGTCCGGGAGAAGAGTTTTTTGAATCAAGAACTCTCTCTTCATATCGTGTGCCGATGCCGCCTTTGTCCCAATAGGTGGCCGCCTGAGTATTAGCTCTTGCGCTTTATAGCTTAATAAATAGGTCAGATTTGAGGCTCCCGAGCCAAACTGTTGGACGTGTGGAAGCTCATGGGCAACATCAATATTTTCAACTAACCATGCTTGAACAGCGCCGACGTCGAAGGAGTCCTCAGCGCGTACTTCTGCTAATTCAGAGACCATTATCTGGAGATGTGTAAGTTTTTCAGTTCTAACCGTGCAATGTCACGAAGGTGCACTTCATCTGGACCATCGGCAATGCGCAACGTGCGGATACCTGCATACATCGCAGCAAGCGGCGTATCTTGACTGACTCCGGCACCGCCATGGATTTGAATTGCGCGATCAAT
>JBILUX010000005.1:0-20265 GCA_044370765.1 Candidatus Planktophila sp.
GGTGAACTCTCCAACCTGGCGCGTTGCAGTGTCGTATAAATGAAGTGCGGGCATTGTGTGATTCTACCGCTTGAAAACAAGGGCCGATGCGATTGCAGCGATTCCTTTGCCCTCGCCGGTAAGGCCCATGCCATCAGTTGTTGTAGCCGATAGCGAAATCGCAGCGCCGCCGAGGGCTTGTGAGAGTGCGGCAATTGCCTCGGCGCGACGGGCTTGAATCTTCGGCCGATTGCCAATGATTTGCACCGTCACATTTGAAATCGTGTATCCGCCCCTATTAATTATCTGCAGCGTTTCTTGGAGTAGTTGCACACCAGATGCACCCGCATACTCCGGTCGCTCAGTACCAAAATTACTTCCTAAATCACCTAGTGCGGTTGCCGCAAATAATGCATCACAGATTGCATGAGCTGCTACATCACCATCTGAGTGGCCATCTACTCCATCTTGATCGGGCCAGAATAAGCCAGCTAGCCACAGTGGCCTACCTACTCCAACTGCATGCGCATCGGTGCCAACGCCAGTGCGGTAACTTTCATTAAATCCGTACTAGAAAAGCGCAGTATTCAAATCCGCTGGATTGGTTATTTTTAACGCTCGCTCTTCGCCGGTGATAACCCGGACTTTCCCGCCGTTAGCTTCGATGAGTGCGCCATCATCGGTTGCCTCTGAATGCGTCGAATGCGCTTGACGTAGTGCAGAGGTTGTAAATCCCTGGGGAGTTTGAACGCTCACAAGTGATGTGCGATCAGGAGTTGATGCAACATAACCATCAACGTCAATCACTTTGATTGTGTCAACAACTGCAATCGCTGGAACTACCGCTTCGGCACCATCTCTTAGCGCCTCAATTACACGATGGGCTAAATCACTGCTTGCCAATGCACGTGCGGCATCATGAACCACAACATATTCTCCGGTGACAACAGTTAATGCATTTCGCACACTTTCCGAACGTGTGGCCCCGCCTGTAACAACAATGATTCCCTCACCAACGAGCTCGCTGATTTGTTTTTCAAATCCTGCTGGTGCACAAATGATTATCTCGTCAACCAATGGGGCAAGAGATGCAACGGCATGCTCTAAGAGAGTGCGATCACCTAATTGAATTAGCGCCTTTGGGAAACCCGCACCGAATCTTTCACCACTGCCAGCGGCAGCGATGATCGCGGATACAGACATTTAAATTATGAGGCTAGAACCTCGTCAAGGATTACTGCAGCCTTTTCTTCATCGGTACGCTCAGCAAGAGCGAGCTCTGAAATAAGGATCTGCTTCGCCTTGGCGAGCATGCGCTTTTCACCAGCTGATAGACCACGGTCCAAGTCACGGCGATACAAATCGCGCACAACTTCGGCGACCTTGATGACGTCCCCTGATGCTAGTTTTTCAAGATTTGCTTTGTAGCGACGAGACCAGTTTGTTGGCTCCTCGGTATATGGCTGGCGTAGGACGTTAAATACACGGTCTAGGCCTGCAGAATCCACAACATCACGGACTCCAACGAGATCTACGTTCTCGGCTGGAACTCGAACAGTGAGATCTCCTTGCGCGATTTTCAACACTAAATAGGTCTTTTCTTCACCTTTGATCACTCGCATCTCAATTGCTTCTATGAGAGCTGCTCCGTGATGGGGATAAACAACGGTTTCGCCGACCTTAAATGTCATGTGTTGCCCTTCGCTAGAGGGCAATTGTACCAGCGATTTGCGAACGAGTCACCTGGCCCCATCTAGCGTAAAACAAGCGTATTTCACTACTTATTTCATGTGAGAGAATATGCCCCATGCGTCGAACTGGTATTGCACTTATGTCATTAGCTCTTGCTCTTTCATTAACCGCATGTGGGGCAGGCTTTAATGCATCTACCCGCCAAGTTAAACAGGTAGCCGATGGCGTTGAAGGCGCAATCACGAGCGAAAGCAACAACATTAAGCTGCGCAATGTTTTAGTTGTAGAAACTGCAGAAGGCGCTGGAGTACTTATCGCTACGGTAGTTAATAACCAGCCAGCCGAGGATGCACTTCTTGGAGTTGCAATCAATGGCGTCGTTGCCACAGTAACTGGTGCAAATGCATTACCTCAAAACTCACCTATTTCTTTTGAGGGTGCAGCTGCAAATTCAAAAGCAGTTGTTCCTGCACTGAATGCAAAAGCCGGCACACATGTGCGGGTAACAATGTTCTTCGCGCGTGCCGGTGAGATTACTGTCTTAGCGCTTGTCCGCGCTCAAAGTGATACATACGCCGGCATTACTGCTTAAATAGAACTTATTTCTTTCCCTGATTTGCAACGGCAGTAATTGCATCCTTTGCCGCCGATGGATCCAAATACTCTCCACCTTTAGTTACTGGAGTTAAATCAGCATTGAGTTTGTAATAAAGAGGGATTCCGGTTGGAATATTTAAGCCCGCGATATCGCCATCACTTATTCCATCAAGATGCTTGACTAATGCCCTCAAAGAGTTTCCATGAGCGGTAACAAGAACTCGTTTACCCAATTTCAAATCAGGAACAATTGATTCATGCCAGTATGGCAACATGCGATCGATAACATCTTTCAAACACTCAGTTTTCGGCACAGCAATGTCGGCATAGCGAGGATCTTTACTCTGAGAGAATTCGTCATTGTCATCAATTGGTGGCGGTGGAACATCGAATGAGCGGCGCCATAGCGCAAACTGCTCCTGGCCATATGCGGCCAACGTTTGGGCCTTATCTTTGCCCTGCAAAGCTCCGTAGTGACGCTCATTTAAACGCCATGACCGCTGTACTGGAATCCAGTGTCGATCGCATGCATCAAGGGCAAGCTGAGATGTGTCTATTGCCCGGCGCAGCAGAGATGTATGGAGTACATCCGGCAAGAGATTACGTTCGGCAAGCAGTGCGCCTCCGCGTCTAGCCTCATCTTCGCCCTTGGCAGATAAGTGAACATCTACCCATCCCGTGAAGAGATTTTTAGCATTCCACTCAGATTCACCATGGCGCAGAAGGATTAGCTCGAAATTACTCATGGGCACATCCTAAACCAGATGTTTGAAAGCCTCTAAATTGGCTAGCGATTCACCACGTGATACTCGCCAAGCCCATTCGCGGCGTATGGCATTGGCAAATCCAAGTTCAAGGAGCGGGTTAAAGGATGAATCTGAAACTTGCAGCACTGCACCAACCAAGCGATCTATCTCGCGATCAGTCACCGCCGATAGAGGAAGGCGACCTACCAGGAAGATGTCGCGAAGCTCATTAATGGCAAAAGCAATTCCATATAAAGATGCATTCTTGGACAAACACCAAGCATGAACAGCGGCTTCGTTATCGTCTGGTTTGCGAATGACAAAGGCGTTAATGCTCAGAGAGTGGCTACCAACGATAAGGGCACAATGGGTCTGAAGTTTCTTCTCGCCAGGCAAAGTTATGAGATAAGTATCGGAATCTTTTTTTTCAAACTCCAAATCATGGGAGTCTAGAAACTCTTCAATTGTGATTCGAGGATCAATCGCAGCCATTAAATTCCAGCTATTTTTAGTGCAGCATTATTTTCTGTGATCACTTGATCGTAAATATCTAAAGTTCCGCGGGCAGTAGCATCCCACCCGAAGTGAGAGGCGTGTTCAATGGCGCCCATTGAAAGTAGCACTCTGCGTTGGGGCTCTTGCAACAAGCGGGCAATAACCGATGACCAAGCTCTAGGATCATGCCCGTCAACTAAAACACCTGAGATTCCATCGGCAACTGCTGTGCGCAATCCTCCAACAGCTGTTGCAATAACCGGTGTGCCACAAGCCTGTGCCTCTAGTGCAACCAAACCAAAGCTTTCAGAATAACTTGGTACGCATACTAAATCTGCCGCGCGATACCACTGAACTAAATCTGCACGGGCAACGGGAGGCGCAAAGTGAACAACATCATCAATGCCCAGCCACGTCACTAACTCTTGTAAACGCTCAACCTCTTCTGTGTTAGCGCCGGAGGCACCACCAATAATGTTGATGACTAACTTTGGCCGCAGATGCGGTGAGTGTTTTACAAGTTCAGATGCCGAGCGGATCAAAACCTCAGGGCCTTTGTGTGGCTGAATGCGCCCAACGAAGGTCACTACAAGTGCATTTTCTGGGGTGCCAATCTGGTTTCGAGCAGCTTTTCGCCCTTGGCCAGGAGTGAAGGTATATAGATCAACGCCGGGATTAACAACGTGGACGTTATCTGGGCATGCATCATAGAGCGAGACAAGGCTTGCCGCTTCGGAGTCGGTATTGGCAATCAAGGCTTGTGCCGCAGCCGCAACCTGTGTTTCACCCTGCACGCGAATCATCGGTTCAGGCATTTCGCCCTCGGCGAGATTTAAATTCTTAACACGTGCCATCGTATGCATCGTGTGAATGAGTGGAATTCCCAACTGTTGCGCTGCCGGCATAGCAACTTTTCCTGAGATCCAATAATGCGAATGTATTGCATCGTACTTTTCATCTTTGATAATCCGCAGAAAGACTTTAGAAAGGCCAACTATGTGCGTCGGTAGCTGCTCTTTTGTTAATGCTCCGTGACCACAATCAAAGTAACGAACGCGGACACCTTTGGATATTTCTATAATCTCAGGTGATTCACTCTCTGTACGTCGAGTAAAGATATCGACCTCGACACCCATTGCCGCCATGCGCTGCGCCGACTCGAGTACATAGATATTCATGCCACCGGCATCACCAATTCCTGGTTGATCGAGTGGGGATGTATGCACCATGACAGTGGCAATGCGGCCGTTCATTCCATAAGGGTACGACGAGTTAGAAGGTTGCGCGAACGGAGCCGACGATTTGATCACCACCGTAGACCCTCTCCAACTCATCGTGGGCATTTATACCCAATAGTTTCAAGCCAGCAACCGATAGCGGTAAGCGTGAACGCATGCCGCCATCATTTACTTTATAGGCAAAGCTTCGTCCATCAGGCACGGATGCGACCATGATCGACTCTGCGCCACTTTTCATAAATAAACCTGGATATTTCTTCATGAATAAAGTTGTCATTCGCTCTGGCCCTGCAACCATTTCAGGGAATGCTCGACATGCATCAACAACGCTCTGGTGGATTGGGTCGGTCGAAATAGTGAGTGCGCGAATTGCTCGGGCCAAACCTAGTAACGAGATAAGAAATAAAGGTGCCCCGCAACCATCAATTGCAGTATGCGAGATCTTTTCTCCCGCAAGGTTTTCTAATTCACTCTTGAATGCGACCTGAACGGGGTGCTCTACATCTAAATAATTGCCGATTGGCCAGCCATTTGTTGCACAGCCCATAAGCATTCCAGAGTGTTTGCCGCTGCAGTTCATTGCAAGTCGAGTTGGCACAGGAGTTAAAAGTGCTGCAGCTTCATCAAGTGGCTTACCCTTTACGTTTTGAAGTGCACTCTCATCTAAACCAGCTAATGCCAATATTTCAAGTGCGCCATTTTGGTGCATGGCAAGGCCAGAGTGAGATGCACATGTAAGGGCTAATAGGCGTGGCTCTAATGTAACTCCGCTTCGCACCATGGCAGATGCCAAAATAGATTTATAGGAGGAGCGTGGATAAATAAGCTGTGTTGGATCGCCTTTATGAAAAAGAATTGAACCATCGCTATCTAATGCAACAAAGTGTCCTACGTGACTGGATTCGACTACATCATTTCTAATTAACTCTGCGAGAACTTCACCCACACCCAAGGGAATCAATTATTCGCTCTGACGTTCGAGTGATGACCAGATATGTGCCTGTAGTTCTTGTCCTTCGGCGGCCATGTCGTAAGCAAAGAACAGTTCACCTGCAACAAGACCGTACAAACGAACGCCAGCGGTAACTATTTTTGCCGATGGTGCTGAATAACCTTGATCTAAAACCAATTGAATCTTGGGGCCATCAAATGTTCCAACCCAACCTTCGGTAATTCCGGTGTTGTGGGACATAACTACCTCTAAAACTTTATTGGGCTTCGGGCGCCAGAAACCAGTTTCTGAGCCGCCAGGGCGCAGAATTTCGCCCTCACTATCTAAAATCCAAGAACGCGAGTAATAGTTTAAAAAAGGACGCCCATCGTGATTAAAGACAACTTCGTGCGCAAATTCAAAGGGCTCGATAGTTGGATACTCGCCTCGGCCTTTTCCTCGCCACGTTCCAACCATCCATGCAAGCGGATTTAAATCAGGGTGTAGGCCTTCGGGGATTGTAAAAACCATTTATGGGCGTCCTCTAAATTTATTCGAGCGTCTGGCCTGCGATTGGCGGCCACGGAATGCGTACAAGATAAGCGCTATACCCAGTGCTACGGCGGTAAGGCCAAGGAATACCGAAGTAAAAAGCTCCATAGCCTTAGCCTAGCGTGCTCAAAGAATGGAGTGCTGTGAGGCAGGAACTCCATCAACGGTCAGAGTGGCTTCAATTGGTGTGTTTCGCTTAACGATGGCAAGGGCGATTGTGCCTAATTCATGGTGCCTAGCAACTGTGCCTATAAAACCGACCACTACACCATCATTTTCAATCTTCGTCCCACTTGCAGGAAATGCCACATCGCTTCCGTCTAAGTGCAGCATTACTAAACGGCGAGGAGGATTTCCTAAATTGAAAATCTTTGCGACAGTTTCCTGACCCCGGTAACAGCCCTTATTCATATGGACGGCACCGTTGAGTACACCGATTTCATTTGGAATTGATTTGTGATCGGTTTCAAAACCTATTCGCGGACGATGAGCAGCGACGCGTTCGGCGTCGAGTGCCCATGTACCGACTTGGGTTGCAACTGCGTTAAAGGTTTCACTCATCTGCGCAACTTCACTACGAGGAACGAGTGCAAATGGTCCGCCAATATCAGTTACCTGACCCGGGGCTCGAAGAACAGCGTATTCGGCAGAGGCATCACGAACATCCACGCGTAACATGAACTTCATCTTTGTTAAATACTGTAGAAGTGTTTCGCAATATCCAGGATCTAAAACAAGCCAGGTCGTTGTTCCATCATCAACTACGTTGAATTGATATTCGACATGACCCTGCGGATCTAAAATCATTGCAGCTTTCCAGATTCCTACGCCTAAGTCATTGAGAAATTGAGTGGTTAAGTCATGTAGCCACTTCAATCGATCCTCTCCGCTTACAGCGATGATGTTTAAGTGTGAAAGATCTGCCCAGCCAGTACCGGCTTCAAGAGCGCGTTGCTCCTTAACGGGATCACCAAAGTGCCAAATTGCACCTTTATCTACCCCATTTTCAACCAGTACGGCGCTCATTGGCAGGCTGTACACGTTCCATACACTGCGAAGTGTGTGACATCGGTTTTAAAACCGTAATCATCTGCAAGGGCGTTAACGAAATTTGCAGCAACATCGATTGGTGCATCGCCAATGGATCCACATTTTCCGCAGACGAGATGCAAATGGCTCATCACTTCAGCTGCGTGATAGGTAGCACCACCGTGACCTAAGTGCGTGTGCACAACTAAACCAACATTTTCTAAGGTCTCTAGATTGCGATACACCGTTGAAAGGTTTATTCCTGGATGCGCCAGACGTACCTTTTCGGCAATCTCTTCAGGTGTTGAGTGTCCTAGTTCGCGAACGGCCGATAGAACAAGCTCACGCTGAGGGGTAAGTCGTAAACCCTTTTCATGGAGCTCGTGTTTATCAGGCATGTGCCGATCTTACGCGAAGAAGCAATAAATAGAGTTCGCAGCCTAAGCAAAAGCTAAAAGCTGCGTTCAAGAAGGCGGCGGCGAGGGCAAAACTAACTGCAACTGTGAAAAGTGGTGCGATGCCAGTAATCGAACCGGCAATCGCAGCTAGGGCAAAGATTAAACCTACGCTTTGGGCAAACTGAGGTGGACGTACATCTTCGAGAACAGCCGCACCTTTTAACCGTGGCTTAATTACCCAACGAAATATATATGCGTATGGGGTGAACTGTGGACCCTTCAATGCGCCAATTGCAAAAACAATTCCTTGGGCAATCAGAATCCAAAGATTTGTTGTAACTAGGCCAACTGCTAAAACTATTGTTGTGAGAACTGCAGAGAAGCGAGCCCCTCTGGCATCAATTGAAACTGCATTTATTTTTTCCGCTAAAACCTTCGTCATAATATTTTCCTTTGGTCGATGAATGGGTAATTGTTTTTTAAATTACAACAATTACATTCGACACAAAGAGCCAGCAAGGCGTCCGAAATCGATTACTCGACGCTTGGTAAAGTTGCTGGCTAAAGACATCTGCATATAGTAAAGAATCTGCCAGATATAAGCCAGTTGCGAACTATTTGCGTATAGCCGCTAGTGCAGCCAAAACTTGCTCTCTTTTCGGCGCTCCGACGGCCCGTCCAACTTCCATACCTCTCGAATCAAGAATGAGGGTTGTGGGAGTACTTAATATATTTAACGAGCGAACTAAATCTAAGGAAGCCTCGGCATCGACTTCGACGTAGTTCACATCGCCCATACCGCTCACAATATTTTCAAGGAGAACACGGGTTGCGCGGCACGGCGTGCAGAACGCCGAAGAGAACTGCACCAAAGTCGCACGTGAACCAAGGGCTCCGCTGATCATTGCTTCGGTAATGAGTGACTCTCCAGATTTAGCTTTTACTGTGCCACGCGAGCGCTGATACCAAAGCCCATAGGCGCTGGCTGCAGCGATGACTACCAGGAGTGGAAGCAATGATTTCACAGGGGTAGTCTGTACCAATGGCCAGAGTGTTGCTACTTACGAACACTCACTTAGCGAGCACAGAAGTTCTACCTGCACTTGGTTTGCTTGCGCATAATGTTCGCATCTTGCCAGCTGAGGCGAGCGTGTTAGTTGATGTTCCCGAAGTCGATGTCATCCTTGTTGATGCACGACGCGACCTTCCTGCAGCCAAATCACTTACACGCCTCTTAACAACTACCGGACTTGGTTGCCCGATCGTCGTCATTGCAACTGAGGGTGGATTATCGGCCGTAAGTGCCGATTGGGGAATCAACGATGTCTTACTTGATACATCAGGGCCGGCTGAAGTTGATGCACGAATCCGTATAGCAATGGGCAAGCATCAGGCTTTCATGGCACAAAGTGATCCTCACTCGGGTGAAATCCGCACCGGTGACGTTGTTATTGATGAAGCAAGCTACACAGCACGTTTGAAAGGAAACGCCTTAGATTTAACTTTTAAGGAGTTTGAACTTTTGAAGTACTTGGCGCAGCACCCAGGACGAGTCTTTACCCGCGCACAACTCTTACAAGAGATCTGGGGCTATGACTACTTTGGTGGAACACGCACAGTCGATGTACATATACGTCGCTTACGTTCAAAGCTTGGCCCAGAGTTTGAGGCAATAATCGGAACTGTTCGAAATGTTGGTTATCGATTCACAATGCCGAGCACCGGCAAAGAGAGCTCCATTAGCGAACGTGTATAGCCGTGCGCCATATATTAAAGATTCATCGCTCTCTACAAGGGCGTATCCCCGATACTGATCACGGCTTTACTATTGAAACTTTTGACCCTGAATTACATAAGCAGGCGTGGCTAGATCTCAATAACAGAATTTTTATAGATCACCCCGATCAAGGTAACTGGGTAATGAAGGATTTGGAAAATCGCATGGCCGAGCCTTGGTTCGATCCCAAAGGATTCTTTCTAGCCATTGAAAATAATCAACTGGTCGGTACCTGCTGGACAAAGATTCACCACGACTTAGTCAATCAAGAACCAGCCGGTGAACTATATGTTGTAGGCGTTGATCCCGATTACATGGGCCATGGAATCGGTCGCGCAGTCTCAATTGCAGCTATGAACTATCTATTTAGTAAAGGCATCCGAGAGGCAATGTTGTATGTCGATGCAGACAACGAAAAAGGCATAAAACTTTACGATTCATTAGGCTTTAACTAAGACTTAAAGCAATAAAAAAGGAGCCAGGGGGACTGGCTCCTTTTTTTATCTCCCCATTTAAGGTCGGACAGGTTTATTTGGCTTTGCCGGAATCGCCTTTTTACCTGCATTACCCGCAAGAGCAAAGAGGCCAGCCATGGTGGCGGCAGCAATGCTGCGCTGTAATAGTTTCATTTTTGCCTCCAATTCGCCACAAACTCTTGCGGATGAGGTAAAAGTAGAGCCTTCCTTTGTGCAATAGCACAGGATTCTTTGTGCCTTATCTGTGGATTACTTGCCCACTAGCTCTTTTAAGCCTGCGACTAAACGATCTACATCTGCACGCGTCGTATATGGCGCAAGGCCTGCCCGCAAAGCCCCAGCATCTCCTAGACCAAGTTTTCTCGATACCTCAAGGGCGTAGAAATTATTAGCTGGCAGATTCACTTTCTTTGCCGCCATCTCCTTATAAATCTCGGCACTGTCGTGGCCCGCAAATGAAAAATAGATAGTTGGCGTACGGTGCTTGGCATGTCCATGCATTGTGACCCCTGGCAAGGATTTAATGGCATTATCCATGTAGAGAAATAGCTCATCTTCATATTTTTCAAGGGCGTTCATTGAGTTAATTATTTTTTCGCGGCGTGTAGTGCCAGACCCTGGAGCCATCTCGGCGATGAAGTTAACCGTGGCCGTGCATCCAGCCATAATTTCATATGGAAGGGTGCCGAACTCAAACTTTTCAGGAACATTACTGGTCGATGGCAGTAGCTTGTCGTTATTGAGTGAATCAAGCAGAGCAGGAGATGCCGCCAGGGCTGCGCAGTGCGGACCCATCAATTTGTAAAAGGAGAAACCAAAAAAGTCTGCACCGATATCTTTGACGCTGATTGCAGTATGCGGAGTGAGATGAACTCCATCAACATAAAATAATGCGCCAACTTTATGGGCGGCGGCTGCAATAGATTTCAAATCAGGGCGCGTTCCAATAGTGTTTCCAGCCCCTGTGATTGCAACGAGCTTTGTCTTAGATGATAAAACCGCTTCAACGGCCTCAACGCTTAATTCTGATGTAGCTACATCGAACTCGGCCCAGCGCACTATTGCACCGACGGCTTCGGCCGCTTGAATCCATGGACGAATATTTGAGTCGTGATCTAATCGCGAAACAACGATTTCATCCCCTGGCGACCAGTTCTTAGAGAGCGTGCGAGAAAAGTCGTAAGTAAGTTGTGTCCATGATCGGCCATAAACGACGCCTCTTGAATCCACATCGATCAAATCAGCCACAGCTCTGCGAAATTCAGTAACTATCGCATCGGCATTCTTTTCTGACTCAGTATTGGTGCTGCGATTTGAGATTGGCATCGTAATCGCTGCCGCCATCGCCGCACCTACAGCAACAGGCACTTGGCTTCCGCCAGGGCCATCGAAGAAAGCTAATCCAGTATTGAGCGAAGGAAAATGAGAGCGGATTCTTTCAACGTCATATGTCATACCTGGCAGGTTAGCAGTGAGAGCCCAGTTAGTTAAGCCTTCTTTTTGTAGCCGCTAGGACACTTAGGGTTTACTGCTGTCACCTTCTTGGTTGCTTTTCCTTTAATACAGGTAACGGTTGTCTTTTTTGCAACGGTTGTTGGTTTAGCAACGACAGGTACAGGTGTTGACGAAGGCGTTGCCGTAACGGTGGGTGTTGGAGTAGGCGTAGGTGTTGGTGTTGGAGTAGGGGTGGCGGTAACAACTGGCGCCGGCGTGTACTTCAAAGTACCGCGCTTCAATACATAAGTCTGGTTTGGACCACCTTGAGCGTAATAAATTCGGAAGACTCCCGGTGATACTTCATAACCGGTTGGATCTAATCCTTCAACTCCGGGACCAGTTAATAACTCTGGAGCTGTCCAACTTAAACCATCTTTTGAGGTGCTCACAAAAAGCATTTGCCGATTGTTAGAGGTGCAGGCAATATCTGACATGATCATGATGTAATCACCACTCTTTGCCCGAAGGATCTCAGTATCTACATAACCATTTTCGAAACGCCAACCTGGTTCTTTAGTAAAAGTTATGCCATCAGTTGAAATATAAGAGGCGATCTTCTCTGTGCACCTTCCTTCAACTGGGCTTTCCACAATATATATCCGCACTTTCCCATCTGGTAATAGCACTGGATCGGGTACGCCCCATGCTTTCGCAGTAACGGGCACTTTCATATCGGGAGTTGTTGCCGTTCTAGTTCCGATACTCGTACATCCTGCATCATTACAAGGAGCGGAATAAACCTGTTGGTATGATCCATCGATATCTTTAAAGTAAGCACGCTTGGAACCGTTTGAAAATGTAATAACGGTAAAGTCATTTCCCAACCGTCCCGTTAGAGAAACACTTGTGCACACGCCTTCATCATTGCAATCACTGGCAACAGTTCCAGTTGGTCCGTCTGAGCGCCATACCCGATCAACCCCATTTAATCGTTCAACATGTGGTGATACGCCATTCATACCCATTTTCACATGAACGCCTGCATCTTCTGTCATCGTCCAATCAGCAGCGTTCGCCTTCATTGGAGATATTGCGAGAAAAATCAGCAAGAACGAGATGGTGAGTGAGAACGCACGTTTCATGAGGTAAGTTTGCTCTGCCTTTAGTTAATCCGTCAATAGATTATTGAACAAGTTCGGCGCACATAGCATGAAATGCCTTCGTATGAGCATCAACATCGGCGGCCGTCGTATCAGGACACATCAGCGCCATATTATGAAATGGCGTAATGAGGAAACCATCATTGAGCATTCGCAGGTGAATGTACTGCTCTAGTTCAAAGTCGCCAGCATTGTTGGCGTCGGCCCCAGTTACCGGAGCGATCTTTCCAAACATGTATTCACCGCGTGCACCTAAACGATTTACCGTCCAAGGCAGATCAAACTCGTCAATCGCAGCATCAACACCATCTGACCAGCGCGTGCCTAAGTCGATCATGCGATCAAAGTTTTCTTGCGTAAGAACTTGGGTGAGCGTTGCCCGCATAGAGGCAAGAGAGAGTGCATTGCCGGCTAATGTTCCGCCGATTCCACCTGTATCAATAATCTCAAGTTCAACCATTTCCTTGATTGAATCTGCGATTGCTTGGGTCATTCCAAATGTTCCAGTTGGGATTCCACCAGCTATAGCTTTACCGATAGTTAGAAAATCAGGCTTTAATCCACGATCGGCAGTCATTCCACCAGGACCAACTGAGATGGTGTGAGTTTCATCGATAATTAAAATAACCCCGAATTTCTTTGCGAGCACTTGTACAGCCTCTAAATAACCAACCTCTGGCAATACAATCCCGACGTTAGTCATCGCAGGCTCCATTAATATTGCTGCAACATCACCGTGGGCCAAGGCTTTTTCCATACCAGCTATGTCATTGAATTCAACAACGCGAGTGGTCTGATCTAGTGCAACAGGTGCGCCAATATTTCCTTCGCGGGCAACTGTATTTCCAGCATCATCTAATGTGGCAAAGGTTTCATCCACGCTTCCGTGATAGCAGCGATCAATAACAACAATCTTGGATCTGCCCGTAATCATGCGTGAATATCGGATTACATGGCGGTTAGCATCGGTTGCAGAGACTGTGAACTGCCAGAGTGGCAGACCAAAGCGGCGTGCGAGCTCGGCTGAAACAATTGCAGCATCGGCTGTAGGCAACATCGCAGTGATTCCCTTGCCAACTTGTTCCCGAATGGCTGCCACGGTTGCATCTGGTGAGTGCCCAGTCATTGAGCCTGTATCACCTAAGCAAAAATCGATGTATGTATTGCCATCAACATCGGTAAAACGGGCACCTTTCGCGCTCTCAATAAAGACTGGATATGCCCCTGGCCACTTGGCCATCCATGACATTGGAACTCCGCCAGGCATGTTCTTTTTGCCTTGCTCAAACATTGCACCGCTCTTTGGATGTAAAGCCAAGAAGCGAGCATCTTCTTTCGTGCGAAGTTCTGCTAAACGGCTGCGGTTAATCATTTTTAATCCAAATCCAATCGTTCGAATACGAATAGCGCCTCTATGTAATCCTCACCGGTGATACCTAAGTTCTGCGCATCAGGTGGTGCGGTCTGCGGCTCTATACACACACCATCACTATCTTCAGTGTAGACAACCCACCACGGCGCATCACTTTCAATGGAAATCCGCGCAACGTCTTCCCACACAACTGCAGGTGTGCCTTTAATACCGGTGAATGCATCATCCCAGGGCGGCGGAGTTGGAGCACAACGCTCACCCGTTGGAATTCCTTCAAAGTTCCTAATCAACATCTCCGTGGCTTCAAACTCCACTTCAGCACTACCTCCGCGATCTAAGTCACGTGCAAACCATGGATGCATTCCCATCCAGACCGGTAAATCACAGCCATTGGCATCGTATTCAAGTGACCATCGCACGGCATCATCTAAAACTTCGATTCGTTGTTCAACAGTTGCACCGTTATATGGCGCTGGAAGATGAAGTAATGAGCGACCCGGACCGATCTCTTGCCATGAAGAGATAAGACCAAAGCCATGTAGCGCATGGGGTGGATCGATTGTTGCAGGCAGTTGAAAGCTTTCGCCCTTTGTATTTGAAATCAAACCCTCGTTAATTCGCCCAGCCCACGGCGCCATTGCATACCAACCCGATGTATGCACCTGTCCACGAAATGGAACTGCAAATTCATTATCGCGCCACTTGAGCGAGACTATTCGCCCACCATTGTCATCATCAATTGCTATTTGGAATTCAGCATCATCAATAAACTGCATTATTGTCCCATCGCCTCTATTAGTTCGTGCTTGTGTGGAGGCTGTGCGCCTGCACGTGAACATGTAATTCCAGCTGCGGTTGCAGCTTTGTGCAAAACCTCATTGAGAACATGACCCTGTAAACCAGCAACAGAGTGCTTAATGACTCCTTCGACAATAATGGCTCCAACGGTATCGCCCGCTCCGACGCTGTCAACGACGATGATTTTCGCGCCATCAACCTCTTCCATTCCATGCTCAGTAAAGCCAATTAATCCATGTGCACCGCGTGTAACTACTACACAGCTAACACCTTGTGCAATCCAGCGATGTGCGACTTCATCCAGAGTCTCATCGGGATAGAGCCATTTAATATCATCATCGCTAACTTTTACGATCGATGAAATCGAAACCCATTTTTCTACCGCAGCTGCATATGTTGCTCGGTCACCCATCACCGATGGGCGAATATTGGGATCAAAGATAATCGGTGCAAACTCACCCACTCGTACGGCCCAATTAAATAAGGCACTCGCCCCGGGCTCAATAATCGCAGCCAGGGTGCCGATGTGTAGGACCGAGGGTTTCAATCGCTCAGGATCTGGCAGCCAGGAATTATTGAAATCAAATGTTGCAGTTGCTTCAATGAGAAAATCGTAACTCGCCCCGCCATGTGAATCTAATGTCAGAGTTGCAGTACAGGTTGGCTTGTCACTGGTTAAAGAATGAGATAAGCCAACGCCATCTCGCTCTAACTCTCTGCGTGCTTTAACTCCATGGGCATCACTTGAGATTCCATCAATAAAATCAACCTCGTACCCCAATCGCGCGAGCGCCTTGGCGGTATTTGCAGGGCCCCCACCAACAACATCACCAGTTGGCAACATGTCGATGAGAACTTCACCAGCTACCCAGATACTCAATTGAGCTCCCCTTTGCGCGCCAGAAATTCAGCGATGACTTCAACACCCAGTAAATGATCCTGTACTTGTGGCAGACCGCTAATTAATAAAATCCCAGTCAAACCTAAGCCCGTAACGTTGAGAGCAAGTGCGCCGCCATGTATTGCATGCAAATCCTCCGATAATCCCTTTTCTTCATACCAATTAATGCCCTGCTCTTCTGCTAAAACTCTTTCATACATTGTTGAGTGTCCGGTAGCCATCGTTACCCGCGCTTTGCGTGCAATCCACCGGTCGTTTTCAGGTGTAGATCCAGGAAGTGATGCGTGAAAAACAATCCACTCTTTCAAACGCACCTCAACGGCGATCGGCAATGCGCGATCCATGCCAAGAGCTTTTGCGATCTCACCAATTTCAATCGCCTCAACTTGGGTCAGCGATGGCAAAACCAAAGTGCGCGCCTCAAGGGCTAAACCCTCACTCGTAAAGCCACCCGTCGTTTCGACCATAGGGCAATTGTGCCTTAATGTGCGTACATGATTACTATCCCTGAAACCGATCTCGTCGTACATGAACTCTGTCTTGGCAGCAATATCTTTGGTAGTAACGCCGATAAGAGCCAATCTCACGCCGTCATGGATGCTTACTTTAGCCACGGTGGCAATTTCATCGATACCGCCGATGTCTATAACCAGTGGGTTGAGGGCCATGTAGGTGGTGAATCTGAAACCATCATTGGTTCATGGATGAAAGATCGGGCCAATCGTGCCTCTATGGTCATCGCAACAAAAGTTTCAATGATGGATCGCAGGCCCGGTTTATCGGCTGCCAATATTCTCGCCGCTTGCGAGGAATCGCTCAACCGACTTCAAACGGATTACATCGACCTGTATTACAGCCACCAAGATGATGAAACGGTTCCAATGGAAGAGACCCTGGGTGCCTACGGTCAACTAATTGCCGAGGGCAAGGTTCGCTATATCGCGGCATCTAAGTTTTCTCCCAAGCGTTTGCGATTGGCGATGAAGACAAGTGCCGAAAATTATTTACCCTCATATTGTGCCGTGCAAGATCTATATAACTTGGTCGATCGCTCAACCTATGAAGGTGCAATGGCACAAACCGTTGCCGATCTTGGAATTTCCAATATTCCCTTCTACGGAATTGCTCGCGGATTCCTAAGCGGAAAGTATCGGCCAGGAGTAAGCGAAGTTGATTCGAAGCGCGCAGCCGGAGCCCGTGAGTATGCAACGGATAGGGGCTTCGCAATTATCGCAGCGATGGATGAGATTTCAGAGGCACATAACAACGCGCCCCTATCTGCAATCGCTTTGGGATGGCTTCGTGCCCAGCCAACCGTTAGCGTGCCAATCGCATCGGCTCGCACAGTTGCCCAGCTTGAAGAGATTATTCAGATTGTTGAACTAAGCGAGACCGAGATTGCTCAGTTAAACGCTGTCTCCGCTTAGTTTTGTGACAGAGCTCCGCTTAAGTACTTGGATTTAAGTTTGGCGAAGTCAATGTGTAAACCGAGCTTGAACCTGTATTTGTCGTGAGTGATTCGCGTACTCGAATTCGATAACCTACAGCGCGAATCACACTGACCGATGGAGTTGCGGTTTTCCTCGTCAACTCGACTTCAAAGAAAGCCTTTGCTGGCAACTTAGGAGATGACCATTTAATCGTGACCGCTTCACCGACAACTTCGACGCTTAAAATACTCGGTTTAACGACCTTAACAACCGTGGGTGCCGCCTGGGAGCTTGGTATAAAACTCAACAGCAAAGCGGCCAGGGTCGCCGAGATAGCCATGTTTTTATACCGCACAGTAATATTCTACTTTAGCAAAATCGATTCCTCACAAACCAATATCTTCCAAACTCACATTTGACTCTCGACAGCATAACTTTTATTACAATCTTTTTTATGGTCTAGGGGCATTCCCCCCTCCTTATCGATTATATGCGCTGAATTAACTCTCAGAAAATTTACCCAATGCGTTAACAATTTATACAAACATGTGACCCTCGCGTCAATGGATTGGTAGGTACATATCTTTTATCCATTAGTAAAGAGTTTCGAGCCGCCTTCGGGAATCGAACCCGAGACCTTCGCTTTACGAGAGCGACGCTCTACCAACTGAGCTAAGGCGGCCAGTGTTAGTGAGCATAATTATAAATATCAAAAAAAGTAAGTACTTAGAACGCCTTTCCACTCAAACGATTAGCCATTGTCACTGCAACGCCGTGCCAAGTAGTGACTTGCGAATCCGTGAATCCAACTTCACCCGCCGTCATCACATAGAGTCCAGTAAAGAGCTCACCATTGAATTGATAAAAAGCTAGTAGCTGGCGTGAAGATTGCCCCGTTCCGATCTGAGCACGGACTAAGACGCGAGAGCCTTCGCTAACTAATCCGTTCGGCGAGTTTTTTATCTCTGTAAATGTGTAGGCGACAAGAGCACCTGTTGTTTCTTTATATCCCTTATCGATTATGCACTGCGCCAAAGTTTTAGCTAACTCTTTTTGCGCCAACTGTGCAGCGGCAACCGATGAGTAGCGAACCGTTTCGGTAGATAGAAACGTAAATGGCGTACCGGTTTTTGTTGCAATTACTTGGCGTCGCTCTTGGCGCTCTCTTTCCGAGGTAAAACTTCCATTGCAAAGATCGAGAGAAGGATCGATAAGTGTCGTGCCACCGGCCATCGGCAAAACTCTCCACTCTTGGCTGAAATCACTTGCCGTGAAGCCATATCGCGCCAAAACAGCCTGTTTGCTATCGGTCAATGAAGTATCGGTAGCGGTCGGTAGGCGATCGAGCTCTTTGCTATTGGTAAAGCTGGCATCTACCGAGTTAATCCCAATTAGAACAAAGTTGCTGCCGCTTATGCGGATAACTTTCTTTACCTTACCGATATCGGCACTTGCGCCAATTCGAAGTTTTGCAATCTTTGAATCGGCAATTGTTGCAACTGGCTTCGCGCCAGCGGTAATGCTCGCGGCACCAGTTCCAACTAGCACATTGATTGGACCCTTAACGCTTAAGCTAGCCGTGCATTTACCAGTGCATTTAATTGCTCCAGAGTTATACGGCGCACCGGCTGGGCTCCACTTACCTGTGCGCGATGACTTATCGGCCATCACAAATGTGTTCGTAAGGGATAAATCCCCAGTTATTCCATTGCCGATACAGTCGAAGATTTGTGCGACAGATTTTAACGTAGCCCCATTCGTCAATTTAAATACGGGTGCTTCCTTTGCCGTACTGCTTTGAACTACTAATCCATCTGCATTGACCAAATTAGTTTGGCATAGTCCACTGCCAACATCTTTGGCGCCAGACCACGATAGGGAGATTTGATCTGCATTGATCGCAGCAACATTGAACTCATTTGTTACAACTGGACGGCCCCGATCAATATTAACTTTTACCGCCTGAGACCATCCGCTCTTATTGCCCGCGATATCTATGGCTCTTAAGGAAAATGAATAACTGCCCTCTGGTAGATCGCGAACATGTACCGCTTTTGGTGCACTAAAGGGATTGAGATACGTGGGTTTCCATTTGTCGCTGACTGTATTAGGTAGATCGCTTTCGACTCCGTCGATGGAGGCTTGAAAACTTGCAATAGCGCTTTCAGCATCTCCATAGCCAGGCTTAGTTATCTCAATACTTGGGAAGCGCCATTCAGACGTTGGAATTAATACCGGCGTAGGAGGAGGTGTTACATCGGCCTTGATTGTGACTGTTACCGAAGCGCTCGACTCTGATGCCACTGCGCCGAATGATACATTTCCTGAAAATGTCGTGGCCGAGAGAGATGTCATAGATCCACTTGTAGAGCTTGAATTTGCATATCTGTAGTTATCGAGATTGAGCATCCAGACATCGGTACTTAATCCCTCGCTGAACTCGCTAGCTAGAGAGTCTTCTGGGTTTAAGGAGACCACGGATGAGATCGGCGGAGGATCTATTCGAAAAATGACTAAGCCAGGCTTATAACCAACGCCATTTAGACTCCGTCGATATTCGATCCAATAGGCAGCGCTTCCGTCTCGCACATAGATAGCTCGAAGGCCATTTGCAAAATCCGATGGGGCGAGTGTCAGCGTCTCGGTTTTCCAGACTTGTTTGACCTGCGATGTATCGAGAAGACCCATCCTCCACTGGTGGTAGGTGCTAAGTGGTGATGAGGTGTCAACGTTTCCCATAACATCGACAACGCCGCCATATTCAACGGCCTTGCAGATATCTCCCCATGCGCCATCGCGATTATTATTGCTACAGCGCAAAAAGTTAGTGTGGCCTAAACCAAATGTATGTCCAAGTTCGTGCGTGATAACAAATGGATCGTCGGTGTCATGCAAAACCAGTGTGCCGTTGGTTGCATCTGGTGCACCTAACTGTGCACGGCCTGACCATACGCAGCCAGCTTTTGGGGCGTTAATGATTAAGTAGCGATCGACGTCATCTAAAATCCCTAGGCGCTTATATGCCTCAACCCGTGTGTAGTTCATAAAATCGATCGAATTGACACCTGAACACGCCATCCTTGAATTCAAAACGATGGGAGTAGATAAAACCTTACCTGCGACAAAAGAGATCGAGCGATCTTTGGTATCGCCAACTAATGTTGTAAAAGATCTCCAACTTTTATTTACTTGTGTGTTTACTAACTCCGCTAATTGATCACCGGTGGCAGGAGTTGGCGCAGAGCCTGCCCAACTCA
>JBILUX010000104.1:0-4580 GCA_044370765.1 Candidatus Planktophila sp.
TACTACTTTCAGTTGCCGCGCAAACTGCGTCCAAAGGACTATCTGCCCTTTATATAAGTGGCGAAGAATCGGCATCACAAGTTCGCCTTCGCGCCGAGCGCATTAAGGCTATTGATCCTCTTTTATTTCTTGCATCTGAGACTGATTTAGGCGCCGTCATTGCACATATTGATGCAGTCAAACCACAACTGGTCATTATCGATTCAATTCAAACAATTGGTAGCTCAACTGCCGATGGCTCCCCCGGCGGTGTTACGCAAGTTCGCGAAGTTGCAGGTGCGCTAATTCGAATCTGTAAAGATCGTGATATTACATTGTTGCTCGTTGGACATGTTACAAAAGATGGATCCATTGCAGGTCCACGTCTGCTCGAACATATCGTCGATGTAGTTTTGCAGTTCGAAGGTGAGCGTCATTCACGTCTTCGTTTAATCCGTGCAATCAAGAACCGCTTTGGGGCATCGGATGAAGTTGGATGTTTTGATTTAAGCGATGTTGGTATTGAATCGGTATTAGATCCCACAGGTTTATTTACATCCCGTCACACGGAACCCGTTCCAGGCACGTGCGTAACAGTCACGCTTGAAGGTCGACGTCCATTACTTGCTGAAATTCAGGCATTGGTTAGTCAAGGACGTGAAAATGACTTTGGAAATGCCCGCCGAGTTGTCTCTGGACTTGATTCAGCCCGAACATCGATGACACTAGCTGTCCTCGAGCTTCGTGCGGGAGTGCGTATTGGCGGTCGCGATGTCTATGCAGCGACCGTGGGCGGCATGAAAATGTCTGAGCCCGCCGCCGATTTAGCCCTGGCTCTAGCTGTGGCCTCTGCCGCTAAAGGTCTTGCGCTGCCAGCTGATTTAGTTGCCATCGGTGAAGTTGGCTTAGCCGGTGAGATCCGAAAGGTAAGTGGCGTTAATCGGCGCTTACAAGAGGCCTATCGCCTAGGTTTTAAACGCGCTCTAGTTCCAACTGGATCAGAGACAAAGATCGATGGCATGGAGATTGTCGAAGTATCACGCCTTGATCAAGCTCTCTCACGGGTAAAAATCACTGGCGAATGAACCCGCTTGAAAAGCCGATAGTTACCTGGTTTAAGAAAAACAAAAGAGATTTACCGTGGCGCACTACAACGCCATGGGGTGTGATGGTCAGCGAATATATGTTGCAGCAAACTCCCGTCAATCGCGTTCTACCCAAATGGAATGAGTGGATGGAGCGTTGGCCAACGCCGGCCGACTTAGCGCAAGCAACCCCTGCAGAAGTTATTACCGCTTGGGGACGTCTTGGTTATCCGCGTCGAGCGCTTCGTCTACATGCGGCAGCCCAAATCATCGCGGAAGATTTCAATAATGAAGTTCCAGATGATGAAATAACTCTGCAGATGTTGCCAGGAATTGGCCAGTACACAGCGGCAGCTATCGCAGCCTTTGCTTTTGAGCAACGCACACTAGTGATGGACGTGAATATTCGCCGCTTATTAACGCGAGTGATCGATGGCAATGAACACCCAAAGCCGGCACCAACAACAAGGGAGAGGGCCGCGCGACTTACTCTGTTGCCACAAAAGAATGCACATGTGTGGGCAGCGGCAACCATGGAGCTCGGTGCGATTGTGTGTACGTCCAGCAATCCAAAATGCGAACTCTGTCCCGTTATCTCTCAATGTAACTGGCGCAAAAACGGCTACCCGAAGAGCGATTTAATCCGTAAATCACAAGAGTGGCACGGCACAGACCGAAAGTGTCGAGGAACAATTGTGCAGGCATTACGCGAGAATGAATCCCTAACCGAGAGTGCAATCAAGAAACTTTGGCCTGATCAATCTCAAGTTGAAAAGGCTTTAGTTACCCTGCTTGAAGATCGCCTTATTCAATCCATGCCCCGCAGTCGATTTAGGCTTCCGCTTTAGAAATTAAGATCGAGCAAGCTCTGCGGCGCGATGTGCAATATCAACAGTTGAAATTGAGACTCTCATTCTTAAGAACTTTTCAAGCTCGCGATAAAGACTTACTGAACTACTTATCCCTCCGGTGAATTTGATTGGTAGTGATTTTCTCAAGAGGTTCCTATCAGTTCGGTCGATTAAATCCGCAAGATAGCCGGCGGCTTTATTTAGAATTTCAATTGCACTCTTGTCACCTTCTAAGGCCGCTTGGTCAACAATCCTGCTCAATGCTGCAACTGCTGAGCGATCTTGAGAGTAGACAAAACCCTTCACTGAGCTCCAATCATTTGCATTAATCTCTTTTAAGATGAGGTCGCCAAGTGATCCTGGTGATACAACGGCTTTGGATTCAATGAGATGCAGAGCGTGGCGAATTGCCTCGCGTCCTATCCAATATCCTGCGCCCTCGTCGCCGAGCAAATATCCCCACCCGCCAATTTGATGGATCTCACCCTTTTCATCGATGGCATATGCCACCGACCCAGTGCCTGCATACAATAAAATTCCATTGCCTTCAACAAAATTCGCTCTGTATGCGAGCTCAATATCTGAAACAACAATGGATGGGGCGGCAAAATATTTTTGAAGGTATTTTTCTATCGAGCCATCGTGTACTACGCCAGTTATGCCCATATAGATTCGATCAACTTTTTTCCCGGTAATTCCTTTGGCGATTTCATCGAGCACGCTATCCATGCGAATCTTTGAAGCATCACGATAGAGATGACCGTCCATAGCCTCCTGAGTACCGGAGGCGACAATGCCGCTCTCATCGATCAGAGACCATTTCGTAGCTGAAGCTCCAGCATCTATACCTAGAAAATACATTTCCTAGCCCTTCACAGCGCCTGCGGTTAAGCCCTTAATAAACTGCTCCGAGAGTAGTAGGTAGAGAACGATAAGTGGAAGTGCGGCCATTGTTAAGCCAGCGAAGAGAGCGCCCCACTGTGATTGATACTCACCAAAGAAAGCCGTGAGCCCCTGCATGATTGTCTTCTTAGATGGATCTTGAAGAAAAACCAGAGGGAGAAAGAAATCATTCCAAATAGGAATCGCTGAGTAGATTGCGATGATTGCAAGACCGGGCTTAACAAGCGGCACGAGAACTTTTCTAAGCAGTTGGCCCTCGGATGCTCCATCTATGCGAGCTGCATTATCTAGATCTAAAGGTAGAGCCCGAAAGAAACCACTCATAATAAAGATGGCGGCCGGTAGGGCACCTGCCGTATAGACAAGAATGAGGCCGATGTGAGAGTTAAGAAGATGCATCCACTTAAGTTGGATAAATAGTGGCAGAATCGCAAGTTTTGCAGGAATGAGCATTCCAGTCAGGATAAAGCCGATAATGAGGTTTTGACCCTTGAATGTGTATCGGCCCAGAACAAAGCCCGCACCGATAGAAAATATAAGTATTAATAAGAGTGATCCACCGGTCACAATAATAGAGTTCTTTAAATAGACCGCGAAGCTGCCATCTGCCCAGACATCTGAGAAGTTCTGCCAGTATGGATGTCGCGCTAGTACTAATGGGTTACGAGCAAAGTCATTTGTCTCACGTAGAGCCGAGTTAAATAGGAAGAATATCGGCAGAAGAACAGTCAGAACGTTAATTATTAGAATCGATCTAAAAATATTCTTGGTCATAAAGAATTTCATTTAACTCTCAACCTCTCGGCTTCGAAGCATTTTCGCACCAAGGCTGGCGCCGACACCGACAATTACGAAGATTACGACTCCGAGAGCTGACCCGACGCCGACTTCATTTGCAATTGAATCGGCCGAACCAAATGAAAGCCTGTAAAACATCAGCGCTAACGTGTCGGCCGCTCCTTCTGGATTTCCATTAGAACCCCCCAAAATGAAGGGTAAATCAAACCATTCAAAGGCTCCTATAAAAGTCAGGACAGAGACGATGGTCATTGAGGGTGCAAGTAAAGGAAACATAATCTTTCGGAAAATCTGAAAATCGCTGGCACCATCTATACGGGCCGCCTCAAGATATTCAGCATTAATAGCATTTAAACCTGCAAGGAAAATGATTGTTGGAAATCCAACCCAGCGCCACAGATTAATAAAGACCATGGTGGGTAGTGCGGTTTTAGTCTCACCCAGCCACAGTAGACCGCCGCTATCAATTCCCAACTTAGAAATTATTACATTGATCGGTCCATTAAATGGATTCAAGAGTGATTGCCACATATACCCGACGATTACGAGTGAAAAAATCACGGGGAAAAATGCCACAGTTCTAAAAAATCTCTGTCCCCTTCGCAGTTGATAAAGCGAGTAAGCCAGGAGAATTCCGCCAGATGTTTGGATTATGAAGATTCCGATAAAGACTAAGGTGTTGTGGCGCAGCGCACTGAGAAACTGTTCTCTAAAGGGAAATGTGAAGAGCCGTTGGAAGTTCTCTATTCCGGCCCAGTCGCCTCTTACAAAGCCGGTCCAATGGAAGAATGAGTAACTCAAAGTGGTGAAGGCTGGAAGGCTAGTAAAAATTACTATAACTAATATCCCGGGAGTTAAGAGTAGCCACGTGAATTTCTGTTGCTGTCTTTTCAATCCACTCTTTAGCACTTCGCTCCCTCTCTGCAAATAAATGTTGAATAAGTGGAAATTGGGCGCGGGAATT
>JBILUX010000187.1:0-6034 GCA_044370765.1 Candidatus Planktophila sp.
ATTACTTGCCCCCAAGGTGTGGATAAGTTGTGGATAAAGGATGGAGATGTGGGTTTTTTTGTGGGTAAAGCTTTTATTTCAAAGGGTAGAAAGAGAGGGGTGGAAGATATGGTGGAATATATCCACAGTTTTTCGCAGCTTATCCACAGTTTTTCCCGCTCCAAACTCCGCTCTGAGCAGGGCTTTTCTCTTTTCTCCACATGTAATAGCTCTGGCTACTACGACTACCTTTATATATATAGATCTGGCTATAAAACGAACCTTTCACTAAATTGGGGAGCATTATGAAGTTCACAGTTGAGCAGTCCGCTTTAACCGATGGGGTTAACTGGGTTTCCAGAAGTCTTTCAACAAGGCCAATCAAAACCGAGCTCTTAGGAATAGTAATCGATGCCACAGGCGACGAGGTCTATCTATCTGCCTCTGATCTAGAGACGGCTAGTAAAGCCCATTTTCACGCCGAGATAAAAGAGGGCGGGAAGGTTTTAGTTCCAGGGCGCCTACTAGCTGAAATCTCCAGAGCTCTGCCTAATAAACCAATCACTTTCTCTTTAGAGGGAACCCGCGTGCTTGTTACAAGCGGAAGCGCGAAGTTCACCCTTCCAACACTTTCAGTTGATGAGTATCCAAACCTTCCGGAGTTGCCGGATGCGACAGGAGTAATAGCAAGTGATGTTTTCGCAGCCGCTGTTGCGCAGGTTGCAATTGCAGCTGGGCGCGATGACTCACTACCAACACTCACAGGCGTTCATATTGAAATAAACGAAGAGAGCGTCACATTGGCGGCAACCGATAGATATCGCTTAGCTGTGCGCGAGATCCAATGGGATCCAACAACACCTAATGTTTCAACAACAGCTCTATTGCGCGCTCGCACTATCGCCGATGCCGCCAAATCATTAACAGGAACAAAAAGCGTCTCAGTCTCATTCGCCCCAGCAACCAGCAACGACCGTTTAGCGGGTTTTGCCAGCGGTGGAAAAACAATGACATCTCGCATGCTCGACGGAACCTTTCCCCCATACCGACACTTGTTACCACAAGAAGTTACAACGACGGCGCTTATTGAAGTTGCAACTCTTTTAGATTCAGTTAAACGCGTCGCCCTTGTTACCGATAAAACAGTTCCCCTACGCCTTGATTTTAGTAACAACTCACTTTCATTAGAAGCTGGAGCGGGAGAGGAAGCTCAAGCGACAGAGGCTATCGAGATACTTTTAACAGGTGAGGCGATTTCAATTGCTTTTAACCCAACTTTCCTTGCCGATGGCTTAACAGCTGTCGGAACAAAATTTGTTCAGATCTCTTTTACAGGTCCAAACAAACCAGCAATCTTGATGGGCAAAAGCGATAAAGATGGAGCACTTGTTGAAAACTATCGCTATCTCTTAATGCCAATGCGTTACGCCTCTTAAACAACAAAGGTAAAGCATGCGCATAAATAAGTTGGCGTTAACCAACTTCCGCTCCTACCCTTCGCTGGAACTAAACCTGTCTCCTGGAACCACCACATTTATTGGCGACAACGGCTCCGGAAAAACAAATATCGCTGAAGCTTTAATCTATCTCTCCTTTCTCTCCTCTCACCGCGTTTCTAGTAATGCACCGTTGATCACTTTAGGATCTCAACAAGCGATTATCCGAGCAGAGATAGAACGAGATGATCGTGTTTTACAAATTGATCTCGAGATTAATGCGACGAAAGCTAACCGAGCCAGGATTAATGGAAACCCCGCTCGAAGCCAGCGTGAGATTTTAGGCGCCTGCCAAATTGTTTATTTCTCCCCTGAAGATCTTGATTTAGTACGTGGAGAACCAGGGACACGGAGAGATTTCCTTGACCGTTTATTAATTACGCGTGCCCCCCGGTTAGCAGGAGTGATCTCGGATTACGAAAGAGTTATTAAACAGAGAAACGCCTTACTAAAAACAAGAGCTTCAACCAACGCCCTTGTGCCATGGAATGAACAACTCATCAAATTCGGGGCGCAGTTAACCGCAGAACGAATCTCACTTATAGAGGCGTTAAACCCATGGGTAAGTAAAAACTATGCAAACCTTAATGAAGTAAAGGCAGCGTCAATCGCCTATAAATGCAGTACTGAAGGCGTCACAAACAACACCGATAAAAATATTGAAGTATTAACTCAACGGTTAGAGGAAGTTGCATACCAAGAGATTGAACGTGGAGTCTCTTTAATAGGCCCGCACAGAGATGACCTACATTTACAGCTTGGCGATTTCCCCGCTAAAGGATATGCAAGCCACGGCGAATCTTGGTCGATGGCCATTTCTCTACGCATTGGTTCATTTAACTTACTTAAAAGCGAAGGCACGGAACCCATTTTGATTCTAGATGATGTGTTTGCCGAGCTCGATACATCGCGACGTAATCAATTGATGGCAGTTACACAATTAGCCGAACAAACGATCATAACTGCCGCTGTTGAAAGTGATCTCCCGAAAGATCTCCTAACAGAAAAGTTTTATGTTACCCCAGGAGTAGTTAAGAAGGGAAAGAGCTAATGGAGAAACGCGATTTAGCTCTAGATCTTTTCAAAACATTTAAAACAAAGGCAGTTAGGAAAATAAATAAACCTGCACCAACACAGCGCACAGGTTCCCCTGGTGATCCTGAACTTATTGGCGAAGTTCTCAGTAATTTAATTTCAGAGAGAGAATGGGATAGTGGTTTAGCAGAAGGAAATCTATTTATTACTTGGGCAAGTATTGTCGGCGCCGATATCGCTGGACACACAACACCGATATCAATCTCCGATGGTGTGTTAACAATTCAAACCTCATCCACGGCCTGGGCAACTCAATTAACCCTTGTCGGACCGCAATTACTGGCCACAATCCAAAACGACCCATCAGGTGCCACGATCGAAAAACTCATTTTTTTCGGCCCGGCAGGCCCCACTTGGAAAAAAGGGATTAGGACGATTCGCAACGCTAGGGGAGCCCGAGACACATACGGCTGATAGGGAACCCCTCAACTAAGCGCTCAACGTTCGGCTATACCCACACACAGGGCTTTTCTCGGGTATTTCTTCTTAGCTTTTCCCGATAGGATAAACGCCTACAAACAGGAATCCCCCTTTAGGGGCCTTTACAGGCTTTTTAAGCATTCGGGACATTAAGGAGCGCGATGGCTGAGAACTCCTATAACGCCAGCTCCATCACCGTGCTTGAGGGCTTGGAGGCGGTGCGAAAACGCCCTGGAATGTATATCGGCTCCACAGGTGAGCGTGGACTCCACCACCTGGTTTATGAGGTCGTTGATAACTCTGTCGATGAGGCGCTGGCGGGTTACTGCACCGAGATCAATATTTCATTGCTGGCAGATGGCGGAGTAGAAGTAATAGATAACGGCCGAGGAATCCCAGTTGATATCCACCCCGTTGAAAAAAAGCCAGCACTAGAAGTTGTACTCACTGTCTTACATGCCGGTGGAAAATTCGGTGACAGCGGCTACTCAGTCTCCGGTGGATTACACGGCGTTGGAATCTCAGTTGTGAATGCTTTGAGTACCGACTTATCAGTTGTTGTACAACGAGATGGAAGTTTTTGGTATCAGGATTACAAGCTTGGGGTTCCAACTGCACCTGTTAAAAAAGGTGAGCTGTCAACGGCCTCCGGAACAACCGTGCGTTTTTGGCCATCAAAGGAGATCTTTGAAACCACCGATTTCTCTTTTGAAGTTCTCTCAACACGTCTTCGAGAGATGGCCTTTCTCAATAAAGGTTTAATTTTAACGTTGACAGATTTACGGGCAGGCCATGTTGACGAGAAGGGTGAACAACTAACTGTTCGCTATCAATACCAGGGTGGAATCTCCGATTTTGTAAAGCACTTGAACTCAACTCGCGGTGAAACACACAAGTCAATTATTTCATTTGCCGCAGAGGACAAAAAAGGCAAGATTGCCATTGAAGTCTCGATGCAGTGGAACGCTGGATTTAGTGAGTCCGTGTATACATTTGCTAACACAATCCACACTCATGAAGGTGGCGCCCATGAAGAGGGTTTCCGCACAGCGCTTACATCGGTTGTTAATAAGTTTGGAGAAGAGCAGGGCTACATTAGAAAGAAAGAAGATCGCCTAACTGGCGATGATGTTCGTGAAGGCTTAACCGCGATTGTCTCTCTTAAATTAGTTGATCCGCAGTTTGAAGGCCAAACGAAAACAAAACTTGGTAATACGATTGCAAAGACCTTTACACAAAAAATTGTTAATGAAGAGCTAACAACTTGGTTTGAACAAAACCCAAGCGAAGGTAAAGATATTGTCCGAAAAAGTATCGATGCCGCCGCTGCGCGTGTAGCTGCGCGCAAAGCCCGCGATTTAAGCCGTAACCGCAAAGGCTTACTCGAAGGCCGTGGAATGCCCGGCAAGTTAGCCGACTGCCAATGGACCGATCCGGCAAAGTGTGAGTTATATATTGTTGAAGGTGACTCCGCAGGTGGTTCTACAAAAGGTGGACGCGACTCACGCAACCAAGCTGTATTGCCAATTCGAGGAAAAATTCTCAATGTTGAAAAGGCACGCATCGATCGAGTCTTACAAAACAACGAAGTTCAAGCGCTAATAACCGCCTTGGGCACTGGAGTCCACGACGATTTTGATATTGCAAAGCTTCGCTACCACAAAATTATTTTGATGGCCGATGCCGATGTCGATGGACAGCACATTCGAACTCTCTTGTTAACTCTGCTCTTTCGTTTCATGCGCCCACTTATTGAAAACGGTTTTGTTTATTTCGCTCAACCACCGCTATATAAATTGAAGTGGGGCGGAAAAGATCCTGTTGAATATGCATTTAGCGATCGCGAACGCGACGGCATGATTCAGATCGGCCTAGACAACGGAAAACGCCTGCCTAAAGACGATGGAATTCAGCGATTTAAAGGTTTAGGTGAGATGCCCGCTAAAGAGCTATGGGATACAACCATGGATCCAGAGCATCGCGTGCTTATTAAAGTTATGCTTGAAGATGCAGCGGCCGCCGATGATTTATTTTCAGTACTTATGGGTGAAGATGTAGAAAAGCGTAGAGCGTTTATCCAACGCAACGCTAAAGACGTTAGATTCTTGGATATTTGATGGATGAATTAAACCCAAAGAATTTAGAGTCCTTTGACAAGATCGAAACAGTCGATCTCCAAGTTGAAATGGCCCGTTCATATCTAGATTATGCGATGTCGGTTATTGTCGGTCGCGCTCTACCTGATGTTCGTGATGGATTAAAACCAGTTCACCGTCGCGTTTTGTATGCGATGTACGACGCGGGTTATCGCCCAGATAAGGGTTATTACAAATCCTCTCGCATCGTCGGCGATGTAATGGGTAATTACCACCCACACGGTGACACCGCGATCTATGACTCAGTTGTTCGTCTTGCCCAACACTGGTCACTTCGCTACTTATTAATCGATGGCAATGGAAACTTTGGCTCCCCTGGCAACGATCCAGCGGCTGCGATGCGCTACACCGAGGCGCGTTTATCTCACATTGCCATGGAGATGATGCGTGATATCGATGAAGATACCGTCAACTTTGTACCTAACTACGATGGTCGATCACAAGAGCCAACAGTTCTTCCATCGCGTTTTCCAAACCTTCTTGTTAATGGAAGCGCTGGAATCGCTGTTGGAATGGCTACAAACATCCCGCCGCACAATTTACGTGAAATCGGCGAGGCTGTTGTTTACACACTTGAGCACCCAGAGTTAAAACAAGATGAACTACTCAACGAACTGCTTAAAATCGTAAAAGGTCCAGATTTTCCAACAAAAGCTCTCATTGTCGGCCGCGGTGGGATTGAAGATGCCTATCGCACAGGGCGTGGTTCGATCACAATGCGCGCCGTCGTACAAGTTGAAGAGATCAACAAACGCACATGTTTGGTTATCAGCGAATTACCATATCAAGTCAACCCAGATAATTTAGCGCTTAAGATCGCCGAACTTGTTAAAGATGGAAAGATTAAAGGTATTGCCGATGTTCGCGATGAGGGTAATGAGCGTTTAG
>JBILUX010000006.1:0-19857 GCA_044370765.1 Candidatus Planktophila sp.
CGTCATCGCCTTCATCTTCATCTTCATCTTCATCTTCGTCATCATCATCATCTCCACCACCCGTAGGCATAATTCCAATAGATGGGTTTTGAAGAGTTGGAGAACTCATCGTTGCCTTTGGCGCAGCTGGCTCTTTTGCAGAAACAGCTACAAATGTCGCGGCCGTAGTCGTTGCAGCAGTTGAATCCGAGGCTGCGGCTGCACTTGCCTGAGTACCTTGATTGGTAGGAGCAGTTGACTCAATGGCACTTGCTGGGCTCTGCTCGGCGGTCTGCGCGAAGATGCTGCCCATGCCAATAATCGCTGCTACAGCGACAAGGGCCATGACTGGCAAGCCCTTAGAAATTCCACGAATAGATGCTGTTTTATCTGCATCTGCGATCTCAATCCATTCGGGCTTCTGTAGTGGTGACATTTGAAGCTCCTTTCGTTAAGCAAAAAGTAGCCTTTTGGCCTGTGAAGGCACTGTGAACCGAGACTTAGTTTGCTGAGTAATCTGGGGTAGTGAAGAGCATTGTGCGTGGCTATGTAGATCTGATGAAGCTGCGGGTCGTTGAGCTCCTTCTTGTTTCAACCCTGCCAGCCATGGTTCTAGCGGCTAAAGGCCTGCCATCCTTTTCATTAGTAGCTACAACGATTCTTGCGGGCACGTTATCTGCAGGCAGTGCCAATGCATTTAATATGGTGATTGAAAGTGAGAGCGATAAGTTAATGGCTCGAACTGCAAAACGCCCGATTGTTACTGGTGTAATTAGCAGAGTTAATGCCGCGATTTTTGCATCGGCCATTGGTATTTTATCGCTCATCATTTTTTGGATTTACACCACACCACTTGCGACCCTCCTTGCATTTATTGCAATTGCATTTTATGTATTCGTTTACACAATCGCACTAAAGCGCCGGACATCTCAAAATATTGTTTGGGGCGGAGCGGCAGGCTGCATGCCTGTCTTTATCGGTTGGGCAGCTGTTACCGGCTCACTGTCGTTAACAGCTTTAGCGTTCTTTATGGTTATCTTTTTTTGGACACCGCCGCATTTTTGGGCGCTGGCAATTAAGTACAAAGATGATTATTCAGCAGCTGGTATTCCGATGCTTCCAGTTGTTGCTACTAAGGCAAATGTCTATCGCCAAATGTGGTTTCACACAATCATGATGATTTCATCCTCAATCTGGTTGATTCTTTCTGCAGCCCTACCAACATGGTCCCTTGTGCTAACGGTTGCACTTGGTTTAGTTTTTGCCCGCGAACTTATTGCGCTTAAAGAGAGCTCACCTGATTATGCAAAAACCGCTGGAAAAATCTTCCAATGGTCAATAACCTATTTAAGTCTGTTATCAGTTGTGCTTGTTGTTGCTCAATTAAGTGCTTGACTTAAATCTTTAATTAAATCTGTTGAGTGTTCGAGGCCAACCGATAGTCGCAATACAGAGGGAGTGATCTGGGTGGGATTTAAGGCCAGGAAAGCGCACAGCATGTGTTTGAGGGTGAAACTACCACTCTGGGATCTCTCATTCATTACACGGGCGGTAACCCTATGGTGTACTCATGCGTAAATTGTGGCAGAGTGATACCTATGTCTAACACTGCAATATCAGTTACCGATTTAAGCAAGAGATATGGCGAACGCATGGCGGTATCTCATGCAACATTTGAGGTACCACTCGGCACAATCTGCGGATTCGTTGGACCAAATGGTTCGGGCAAGACAACAACGATGCGAATGCTTTTGGGCCTCATCACTCCAACCGGAGGCACTGGCGAAATTTTAGGGCAATCCATTCAACACCCTGAAAAGTACTTGCCTCGAGTTGGGGCGATGATTGAGGGTCCAGCTTTCTACCCGGCGCTGAGCGGCAGCGAGAACTTAAAGTATTTAGCAACTCTCGGAGGATTTTCAACCGATCGAGTACAACACTTGCTTGAACAAGTCGGATTAGGCGATCGCGCAAAGTCAAAGTACAAGACCTATTCATTAGGAATGAAACAGCGCTTAGGAATTGCAGCGGCGTTATTGCCAAATCCAAAGTTGCTGATGTTAGATGAGCCAACAAATGGTTTAGATCCAGAGGGAATTCAAGAAGTCCGAGCTCTCTTGCGCTCGCTAGCAAATGATGGAACCTCTGTATTTGTTTCCTCTCATCTTCTCTCCGAACTCGAACTCATTAGCGATTACTTAGTTATGTTGCGTAAAGGCGAAGTTGTCTTTACGGGCAAGATGAGTGATTTAATGCTCGATCAACAACCCGTAATTATTGCTAAGGGTGCTAACGATGGCCAACTTGTAACGTTGCTTGCAATTGCAGAGGGTGCTGGACACCGGGCCATGATTAGAGATGGTGCTGTACATGTTGAAGGACCAGCGGAATGGGCAGTGGATTTCAATCGTGCCGCATTTGATGCAGGTATAACGCTTTCGCAGTTAACTCCGCAGCTTCCCAACCTTGAGGAAACTTTCTTTGAAATGACAGGTGAAAACTAATGTGGAACGTTGCATTTGCTGAGCTAAGAAAGCTACGCCGCCCCTCACTTTTTCTAGGAACCATGGGTGCAGTGGTCTTCTTTAGTGCGCTCTTCTCATCACTTTTGTTTTTACTCATTGATTCACCTGATGGCAACTCCGATCGCGGCCGGACTGTTACTCGCGAGGTTTTAGCACTTGCAACTGGTGGTGTCCAAGGATTTACCAGCGTGGGTGGCTTCTTAGGAATAATTGCGCTTTGTGTTTTTGCCGCTCAGACTGCACAGGAATATACATATGGAACATTGCGCAACTTATTAATACGCCAACCGGGTCGACTAAGAGTCCTAGCTGGAAAATTCATTGCGATGACGCTTTTTGCTCTAATTATGATTGTGCTCTCCGCAATTGTAAGTATCAGCGCCTCAGTCATATTGGCACCGCGAGCCAAAGTTTCTACAGAGCTTTGGTTTGGTGCCGATGGGCGTCACGCATTACTTACAACCTTTATAAACATAATCATCTCTGTCATTGGATTCGGGACCATTGGAATGGTCCTAGGTCTGCTTCTGCGATCTCCGATAAGTGCGATCTCCTTTGGAGTTTTATGGCTATTAATTGTCGAAAACCTCTTGATCGCCGTTAAGAATTCACTACAAAATTGGATGCCTGGGGCACAACTAGCTGCCATTGCATCTGGTGGTCAGCCAATAGGCATGTCGGGTGGAATTGAATACTCACACGCCTTGCTTGTGGGTGGCGTGTATGTGGCAGTTGGCGCCCTGGTTGCATCTGTGCTTTTTGTACGCCGTGACGTATCTAATTAAGGACACCAACAGGTATTACCCGACTTTTCTAAGGCTGCTCAATTATTCTTAGGCCCTTCCCCCGGAGGTCTTCATTTGAGAATAAGCAGAGCGATTTCACTCGCCCTTGTCGCTGCACTGACGTTGACAACAGCGCCGGCATTAGCGAAGACCCCAAAACCGACCCTGGCACAGATTGAAGCTGCCAAGAAGGTTGAAGCGGAAAAGAAAAAGGTAGCAGCAGCCCAGGCGGCAAAATTGGCCGCGGCCAATCAAAGTCTTCGTGCGCTAACGGCTAAAGCCAATACCGCAACGGCCTTGTATGTGAGGGCGCAAAAGGAGTTAGCCGTTGCATCTGCTGCGGCGCGCGCGGCTGCCGAATATGCCGCACAAACTGCAGCGGCAGTTGAAGAGGCGCACAGAGTGATTGGGCGACTTGCAAGTAATGCCTACATTTTAGGTGGAAGCATGAGCGATATCGAACCTTTGCTGAGCGCCAACGGACCCCAGGATTTAATGGATCAATTAAGCACACTTAGTACATTGGGATCAAAAAATACGATTGCACTAGAGCGGTTTAAAGCCGCAGAAGTAATCGCCCGTGCAGCTAAGCAGGCGGCCGATGATGCAAAAATCGCTCAGCAAAAAGCTACCGATAAAGTTGCAGTAGCAAAAAAGGCGGCCGATGATGCAAAGGCCGAGCAAGCTAAAGAGGTTGCGAAGCTTCAAAAAGTTCAAGATCAATTAATGAAAGATTTGTTAAGTGCGCGCAAAGTGAGAATTACTCTCGAGCAGCAAAGGCAACTTGCACTTCTTGAAGAGGCTCAGGCAAATCAAGCGACGCAAACGGCAGGACAATCTAAGATTTGGCCAGACATTGGATTTAAAGGTCGATCAACAATCAGAACATCAGAGGCACAGCGGTTAAAGGCCGTTGACTTTGCGAAGAAACAAGTACTTGCACGCAAACCTTATGTTTGGGGCACTCAAGGACCAAATACATTTGACTGCTCAGGTCTGGTTTATGCAGCGTATAAATCAGCTGGCTTAGGATGGCCAAATTGGGATCGCCTTAACTCGGCGCTGTATTCCGGCTATACCAAGCATGTTTCACTCAATGAGTTAGTGCCGGGAGATCTCCTCTTTTACTCCTATAAGGGCACAATCTCAACGATTCACCACATCACAATCTATGCGGGCAACGGCATGATGTGGGAGGCAAACTCTAAGAATGCAGGCTTGTTGTTCTCCAGTATTTATAGCGTTAAAGGGCTTATGCCATTTGGTGGTCGGGTCTAGTCTTACGCAATGAGTTCAAGTGCATTGGCAATCAGAAACGCTGTGCGCTTGTGGCTGGAAAAATTAGAGCCAGGCGACTTGGTAATTGTCGCCGTATCCGGAGGCGCTGATTCATTAGCACTTGCCTATGCACTTTCACTTGAAGCGCCAAAGTTAGCAATTGCACTGCATGCAGTAACGATTGACCATCAACTTCAAAGCGCCTCAGCTAGCCAAGCGGCCTTCGTGGTTGAACAGATGAACTCACTGCATGTAGAAACAAGTATTGAAAAAGTTACAGTCAATATTACTGAAGGTCTTGAAGCTTCAGCTCGTAAAGCTCGATATGCGGCATTAGATGAAGTCAGTAAAAAATTAAATTCAGTTGCAGTTTTCTTAGGTCACACTCGCGATGATCAGGCCGAGAGCGTCTTACTAGGTCTAGCACGAGGATCAGGAACCAGATCGTTATCAGGAATGGCACCACAGAACGGAAAATATATTCGCCCATTGCTTTCGATTACACGTGAGCAAACAGAAAATACATGCAAGGAGGCCGGATTACTTGCATGGCAAGACCCGCATAACTCTGATTCAAACTTTGCACGTGTACGAGTTCGAACGGAGGCGCTTCCAACTCTTGAAAGAACAATTGGTCCAGGAATCTCTGAAGCACTAGCCCGTAGCGCCGAGCTCTTGCGCCAGGATGCAGATGCACTCGATGCATGGGCGGATCGCGAAATTCAGTCTCTGGATTTAAGTGATCTGGAGTGCGAGTATTTAGCGACTCTGCCCAGAGCCATTCGCAGCCGAATCCTGCGGGCAGCGATCTACGCCGCCGGGGCGCCGTCGGGCTCGATTTCAGCCGATCATCTAGCCTCAATTGAGGCGTTAATCACGGCCTGGAGCGGCCAAGGGGCATCTCACCTGCCCGGTGGTGTGAAGGTTGAGCGTTTTTCGGGCAGACTTTCGCTCTTACGTAACTGAGCCAAGAGGAGCCTTCGTGGATTTAGCTAGAGTCGAAAAAGATATCGAACGCGTTGTTGTAACTGAAGAAGAGTTGCAAGCAAAGATTAAAGAGCTTGCAGCGCGCGTAGATAAAGATTACGAAGGCAAAGATCTCCTTTTAATCGGCGTGCTTAAAGGAGCGGTAATGGCCGTTGCAGATATCTCTCGCGCATTACAGCGCCACGTTGAGATGGACTGGATGGCAGTCTCTTCATATGGCTCTGGAACAAAATCTAGCGGTGTAGTTCGAATTCTAAAAGATTTAGATCGCGATATAACTGGCCGCAATGTACTCATTATTGAAGATATTGTTGATTCAGGTTTAACGCTTTCATGGTTGAAGGCCAACCTTGAATCTCGAGGAGTCGGTAGCGTAGAAATACTTTCTATCTTGCGAAAGCCAGAGGCGGCAAAAGTAAAGGTCGACGTTAAATATGTCGGCTTTGAAATTCCAACAGATTTCGTCGTCGGATATGGTCTCGACTTTGATGAAAAATATCGCAACCTTCCATTTATTGCTGTGCTTGCTAAGCACATGTACTCCTAATTCCCCTAAGAAACGAGAAAAGAAAAAGATGTCTGAAACAAAGAAGCCGGTAAAGAAAGTGGAGAAAAAGAATCCACTTAAGAAGAGTTTTGCGGGTAGTTCAACGCCAAAAAAACCTGCGACTCGTGCTGGACGAATCTTTCGCGGACCTCTATTTTGGATTCTCGTTGCGATTTTTGCCGTCTCTATCTTTGGTCAGATATCTTCGGTTGGAAATCGATATACAAAGATTGAAACATCACAGGCTTTAGATGCAATTGCACAGTCAAATGTTGAGTCTGCAGAGATTGTGGACAAGGATCAAAAGATTCGGCTGATTTTAAAGTCAGGCTCCTTAATTGAAGGTGCAACTAAAGTAGAGGCTTCATATGTTGCGCGCCAAGAGCCAACGCTTATTGATGCCCTTACATCAAATCCGCCGTCAAAGGGGTGGAATGTACGCGTTCCATCGCAATCACTACTTGTCTCCTTTCTCTTTTCAATCATTCCATTTTTATTAATCGGCTTCTTATTCTTCTGGATGATGAGCCAGGCCCAAGGTGGCAACAAGGTCTTCCAGTTTGGAAAATCTCGCGCGAAACTTCAAAATAACGAGGTTCCTAAGACGACCTTTAAAGATGTTGCAGGCGCCGATGAGGCCATTGCCGAACTTGAAGAGATAAAGGATTTCTTAGCAAATCCAGATAAATATGGGGCGTTAGGTGCCAAAATCCCTAAAGGCGTCCTTCTCTTTGGTCCTCCCGGAACAGGTAAGACACTCCTTGCGCGAGCAGTGGCAGGTGAGGCTGGGGTTCCTTTCTATTCAATCTCTGGATCAGATTTTGTTGAAATGTTTGTGGGGGTTGGCGCAGCACGCGTGCGCGATCTTTTTAATCAAGCTAAGGAAAACTCTCCATCAATCGTATTTGTCGATGAGATCGATGCCGTCGGTCGCCAGCGCGGTGCAGGCATGGGCGGTGGACATGATGAGCGCGAGCAAACACTTAACCAACTGTTAGTCGAAATGGATGGTTTCGAAGAAAATACTAAAGTGATTCTTATCGCCGCAACTAACCGTCCAGATGTTTTAGATCCAGCCCTACTGCGTCCAGGACGATTTGATCGTCAGATTGCAGTTGATCGCCCTGATCTAAAGGGACGCGAAGCGATTTTGGCAGTGCACGCTAAAAATAAACCGCTTAGCGATGATGTGAAACTTATTGATTACGCACGCCGCACGCCAGGTTTTACGGGTGCCGACCTTGCAAACGTACTTAATGAAGCGGCACTACTAACTGCACGTGAAGAAAAGAAAGTTATTTCTAACTCCGAACTCGATGAAGCGATAGATCGCGTCATGGCTGGCCCTCAACGTAAGTCACGGATTATGAGTGATGACGAGCGCCGAGTGACGGCATATCACGAGGCTGGTCATGCACTCGTTGCACATGCACTTCCTCACACTGATCCCGTTCATAAGATTACGATCATGCCAAGAGGTCGCGCACTCGGATACACAATGATTCTTCCCGATGAAGATCGTTATTCAACGACACGTAATCAACTTCTAGATCAGTTGGCGTACTCATTGGGCGGGCGTGCTGCAGAAGAGTTAATTTTCCACGACCCTTCAACAGGTGCATCTAATGATATTGAAAAGGCAACGGCCCTTGCCCGCGCAATGGTTACTCAGTATGGAATGACGGAAGCCATTGGTGCAATTAAGTTAGGAGCAAATGCTGATGCTCCATTTATGGGACGCGACTATGGTCACCAACGCGATTACTCAGAGAGCATCGCAGGCGTGGTTGATCGTGAGATCCGTAAACTCATTGAGAACGCTCATCAAGAGGCCTTTGATATCTTGGTAGCAAACCGTGCAATTTTGGATGAGATGGTCCTAGTACTGCTCGATAAAGAGACTCTTAATAAGGATGAGATTGCAGAGATCTTCAAGAAGGTTAAGTCTGTAACGGCACGGCCTGCTTGGACCGGTTCAATCACGCGTATTCCTTCGGATCAGCCACCCGTTGAAGTTCCAGCACGGATCGTTGCTGTTGAAGAAGTTAAAAAACCTACACGTCGTAAGAAGGCAAAAAGTGACGATCAATAAAGTATCGGTTACCGATGGACGTGCAGCTGCTCCTTATGATCAAGAGCGCGCAGAACGCGCCGTTCGTGAGCTTCTGCTGGCATTGGGCGAAGATCCCGATCGCGATGGCTTAAAGGAGACACCGGCACGAGTTGCTCGTGCAATGAAAGAGAATTTTGGTGGTCTTTGGCAAGCACCCGAAGATGTGCTAACCACTACATTTGATATCGGCCACGAAGAGCTAGTCATTGTCAGAGATATCGAAGTTTTTTCTCACTGCGAACATCATTTAACTCCATTTCATGGCGTTGCACATATCGGATATATCCCACGTGGAAAGATCACTGGTCTTTCAAAATTGGCACGGTTAGTTGATGTGTATGCCAAACGCCCACAAGTACAAGAGCGACTAACAACTCAGATCGCCGATGCATTAGTAGAAATACTTGATCCGCTCGGTGTCATTGTCATTATCGATTGCGAGCATTTATGCATGTCGATGCGCGGAGTTAAGAAGTCGCAAGCGCGCACGACGACAAGTGCAGTACGCGGCGCTCTTCTAAATCCAGCAACGCGCGCAGAAGCAATTAGTCTCATCACTCATCGTTAAAACCATGTTGATAATGGGCATTCTCAACATCACTCCAGATTCATTTGCCGATGGTGGGCGCTACAACTCATTTGATAGCGCTATAGCGCACGCCCGTGAAATGATTGCCGAAGGTGTTGACATCATTGATATCGGCGGCGAATCAACACGCCCAGGTGCCGAACGAGTAAGTGAAGATGAAGAGATGGCCCGTGTAATTCCAGTTATTACAGAGTTAGCAAAAGATGGAGTCCGCATAAGCATCGACACCATGCGTGCCAGCACCGCGCTAGCTGCAATAGCTGCCGGAGCTCACATTATTAACGATGTCAGTGGCGGATTAGCCGATCCCGCAATGCTTGAAACCGCGGCGGCATTAAAAACGCCTTATATTGCAATGCATTGGCGTGGAGCATCAAAGGACATGAATTCAAGGGCGATATACACGGATGTTGTAGCCGATGTAATTTCAGAGCTCAAGGCACGCATTTCTGCCGCGATCGATGCGGGAATAACGAAGGAGAATTTAATAATTGATCCAGGTCTTGGCTTTGCTAAAGAGGCCGCGCACAATTGGGAGATTATTGATCACATAGATGAGTTTGTGGCCCTCGGCCATCGAGTATTAGTAGGCGGCTCTCGTAAACGTTTTCTTGGCGGCGATTCTCCAGATGGACGCGAGGAGGCAAGTATTGCGCTGACTAAGCGCCTCTCTACATCCGGTATTTGGGGAGTTAGAGTTCACTCTGTGAAGGCCCACAAAGAGATGTCGAGTTTATGAGCGATCAAATACTGCTCGAAGGAATTCACGGTTTTGGGTACCACGGCCTCTTCGAACACGAGCGCAGTAATGGACAGGATTTCTTTGTTGATTTAGCACTCGACGTCGATCTGCGAGCCGCCTCATTGAGCGATGAGATTGGTGACACGGTTAATTATGCAGAAATTACAGATTTAGTTGTAGTTGAGATCACATCCGATCCCGTATCGCTCATCGAAAAACTGGCAGGACGAATCGCCGAACGTATTCTAAATAACTATCTAAAAGTTAATTCAGTAACGGTTACCGTGCATAAGCCGCAAGCACCGGTCACTGCAACCCTTAAAGATATTGCGGTGCAGATAACGCGCACGCGATGAGAGCGGTAATTGCACTCGGTTCAAATATTGGCAATGCGCGCGAGAATTTAAATATTGCTCTTGCGCTTTTGCGAGAGGCCACTGATGTAATTTCAGTTTCTTCATATTACACAACTGCCCCCGTAGGAGGGCCAGAGCAAGCTGACTATGAAAATGCCGTCTGTATTATTGAAAGCGAACTCCCTGCATTAGATTTACTCGCATTGCTACAAGGGATTGAAAAGAGTATGGGACGCGAACGTCTTGTTCACTGGGGGCCGCGAACCATCGATTTAGATCTCATTCAATTCGGCGCCCTATTGACCAAGAGCACCGAGTTGGAGCTACCCCACCCCCGTGCTCATGAGCGTAGATTTGTTTTGGAGCCATGGAGTGAGATTGATGCAGATGCGGTACTGCTTACCCATGGCCGAATCGATCAACTTTTGGCGCAATTGCCCCCAAGTGCGTAAACTTTATTTACCTCGCCCGGTACCTGAAAGGACTGGAGCCCTATGAGCGTATTAGTTCCAACTATGGGTGCCCTGCATAAGGGTCACCAAGCGTTGATTAAGCGTGCGCGCAGCATGAGCAAAGAAGTTGTAGTCAGTATTTTCATTAACCCATTGCAGTTTGAAAACGCTGAAGATATTGCAAAATATCCGCGCAGCCCAGAGCGGGATATTCAATTAGCAACACTTGCTGGAGCTACTGAAATTTGGATGCCGGACTATGAGGAGATTTACCCAGGCGAGATTACAAAGTTAAAAGCATCTCCCATTGGCGATCTATACGAAGGAGCATCGCGTCCTGGTCACTTCGATGGAGTTGTTACCGTTATCAATCGCCTGTTTGAGATTGTTAAACCTGAGGCAGCAGTATTTGGGGAAAAGGATTTTCAGCAGCTACAGATTATTCGAGCGATGAAAAGTAGCGTTGAAATTATTGGGGTTCCGACGGTTCGCGAATTCGATGGCCTTGCATTTTCCTCACGTAACATTCGCTTGACTGAGGCGGGCCGAGTGAGCGCAAATGTGATTTATCGCGCGATGGCTGCAGCACGGTTAGCACCAACAGTAGCTATTGCTTTAGAGATAATCGATACAACGCTTTCCACCGATACGGGTTTCAAACGAGATTACGCAACCATTATTGATGAAAGTGATTTTTCATTGGCAACAGATTCAACAAAAAATAAACGCGCACTCATTGCCGGCTGGATAGATGGCGTGCGCCTCATAGATAACATGCGAATGGGTGCCTAATGCTGCTAACTATCGATGTAGGTAATACAAACACCGTCTTAGGTATTTTCGACGGCGAAGAGTTGGCTCGCTCATGGCGAGTTAAGACTGATCCACGTAGTACGGCCGATGAACTGTGGCTGCAATACCGCTCCCTTGTTGAGGATTACACAGTGAGTGGCTTATCAATTTGTTCAACCGTGCCAGCCACACTCCGCGAGCTGCGCGGCATGATCAATGATTATTTTTCCGATGTCCGCACAACGATAGTTGAGCCAGGTGTTAAAACCGGCGTGCCCTTATTAGTAGATAACCCTAAGGAAATCGGCGCAGATCGAATCGTCAATACCCTTGCTGCGCATACTTTATTTGGCGGGCCAGCGATAGTTGTCGATTTTGGAACGTCAACGAATTTAGATGTTGTTTCACCAAAAGGTGAGTTCTTAGGTGGCGCACTAGCTCCAGGAATTGAAATTTCAGTGGAAGCGTTGACGGCCCGTGCTGCACAGCTACGTAAAATCGAGTTAGTTAGACCTAAGAATGTAATTGGAAAAAATACTGTCGAGGCACTTCAGTCTGGGACAATTTTCGGTTTTGCTGGCCAAGTCGATGGCTTAGTTGATCGCATTACGGCCGAGTTGGCTGAGTCCTATTCAGGCTCCCCAAAAGTTATTGCCACAGGCGGATTAGCACCGCTGATTATTGGGGTCTCTGAAACAATTACTGATCACGAACCAGATTTAACGCTGATTGGCCTTCGCTTAATTCACGAACGAAATGCTTGAACCGTTAGACTCCACTCCATTATGAGCAATGAAACCCCGGCCATCGAAGAGGATCTGCCTGAGCAGCTGAGAATTCGGCGTGAAAAGCGGGCCGCCCTCATCGAAAGTGGGGTAGAGCCATATCCAGTTGCCGTGCCACGGACTAAATCCCTTCTTGAGGTACGTCAACTCCATGCTGGCTTAGATATTGATGTTGCAACTGGATCTATTGAAAGCCTTACTGGTCGCATAATTTTCAAGCGCGATACAGGCAAACTCTGCTTTGCAACTCTGCGCGAAGGCGATGGCACTGAGCTTCAAGCGATGTTTTCGCTAGATAAAGTAGGCCAAGATTCTATTGATTCTTGGAAATCCGATATTGATTTAGGCGACATTGTCTCTGTCACTGGCGAAATCATTACATCCAAGCGCGGAGAACTTTCAATCCTTGCCTCTTCATGGAAGTTAGCCTCTAAATCACTTCGTCCTTTGCCGAATGATCACAAGCCAATGTCTGAGGAAACTCGCGTCCGTATGCGCTACGTTGATTTAATTGTTCGCCCAGAAGCGCGCGCAAATGCGCGCTTGCGTCCAGCGGTCATGAGCTCTTTGCGCGATACTTTTGCCAAAGATAATTTTATTGAGGTTGAAACCCCGATGCTTCAAGTTATGCATGGCGGCGCGACAGCCCGCCCATTTAAATCCTTTTCAAATGCCTACGATATGGATCTCTACTTACGTATCGCCCCAGAGCTATTTTTAAAGCGCTGCGTTGTCGGCGGTATTGAGCGGGTATTTGAAATTAACCGTAACTTCCGTAATGAAGGCGCGGATTCATCACACTCACCTGAGTTTGCAATGATTGAGAGTTATCAGGCCTATGGCGACTGGAAATCGATTGCCGCATTGACTCGCACGCTTGTCCAAAATGCAGCGATGGCAGTTGCCGGTTCTCACATCGTCACACATCACGATGGACGACAAGCTGATTTAGGCGGCAATTGGCGTGAAATATCCCTATACGATGCTATTTCCGAGGGTGTTGGCCAAAGCGTTAGCGCCCTAACACCGATTGCAGAGCTAAAAACTATTGCGACAAAGCTTGGTATCAAGATTGACCCTAAGTGGATTACAGGCAAATTGGCCGAAGAGATTTTTGAACACGTCGCTAAAGATCAGTTGATTGCTCCCACTTTCGTCATGGGCTTTCCAGTTGATACGTCACCACTGGTTCGCGCTCATCGCGAACTACCAGGAGTTGCTGAAAAATGGGATTTATATGTTGATGGTTTTGAATTAGCAACGGGTTACTCGGAGCTTATTGATCCAGTAATTCAGCGAGAGCGTTTAGTCGAGCAGTCATCTCTTGGTGCCAACGGAGACCTTGAGGCGATGCAAGTTGATGAGGATTTCTTACGCGCCATGGAGTTTGGAATGCCTCCTATGGGCGGAATGGGAATGGGTGTAGATCGTTTACTCATGGCGCTCACCGGCCTTGGTATTCGCGAAACTATTTTGTTCCCACTTGTTAAACCTGAGGCTGATTAACAATGCTCGTTATTCGCCCTGCTAAAACTAAAGATGTAAAATCAATTCGTAATCTTGTAGATTCTTATGCAGCCCCCGGGCAAATGCTTTCAAAGGAAACTGTCACACTCTATGAAAGCGTTCAAGAGTTTATTGTCGCCGAAGACAATGGAGTTTTAGTTGGTTGCGGCGCACTTCATATTCTTTGGGAAGATTTAGCTGAAGTTCGCACAGTTGCAGTGAAAGAAAATCTTCACAAGCAGGGAATTGGCCATCAAATTCTGGAGGCGATAATCCAACGCGCACGCGAAGTTGGCGTAGAGAAGATTTTCTGCCTCACATTTCAAACCGAGTTCTTCGGTCGTCACGGATTTGAAGTTATCGAGGGCACTCCGGTGGACCAAGCGGTCTATGCCGAGCTTCTGCGCTCCTACGATGCCGGTATCGCCGAGTTCTTAGATTTAGAGTCGGCCAAGCCAAATACTCTGGGAAATACACGAATGTTGAAGATCCTGACCTAGATATTGGGCTAATCGGGGCATAAAAGCCCCACCCCTAGGGTTGTAAATGTCGAGCCCTATCCACCTCGCGGCCCTGCGCCCTGAGGTATTAGGCTTAATGAATCGAATAAGAAGGAGTACGCCAATGTTTGAGCGCTTTACAGACCGAGCCCGTCGTGTGGTTGTGCTGGCCCAAGAAGAGGCCCGCATGCTCAACCACAACTACATCGGTACCGAGCACATTCTGCTTGGGCTCATCCATGAAGGCGAAGGCGTCGCCGCTAAAGCACTCGAATCCCTAGGTATCTCCCTTGAAGGCGTTCGCGCACAGGTTGAAGAGATCATCGGACAAGGTCAGCAAGCACCTAGTGGTCACATTCCATTTACTCCACGCGCGAAGAAAGTTCTAGAGCTCTCCCTTCGTGAAGCGCTACAACTTGGCCACAACTACATTGGCACTGAACATATTTTGCTTGGCCTCATCCGCGAAGGTGAAGGCGTTGCCGCACAAGTACTTGTAAAACTTGGCGCTGATTTAAATCGTGTACGTCAGCAAGTAATTCAACTGCTCTCTGGTTACCAAGGTAAAGAGGCAGTTGCACAGGGTGGACCTGCAGAGGGCACGCCATCAACATCATTAGTTCTCGATCAATTCGGCCGCAACCTCACCCAAGCTGCCCGCGAAGGAAAGCTTGATCCAGTAATCGGTCGCGAAAACGAGATCGAGCGCGTTATGCAGGTTCTTTCGCGCCGAACTAAAAATAACCCAGTTTTAATTGGCGAACCAGGCGTTGGCAAGACTGCCGTAGTTGAAGGTTTAGCTCAAGCTATTTACAAGAATGATGTTCCAGAGACTTTGAAGGATAAGCAGCTGTACTCACTTGATTTAGGTGCACTCGTTGCCGGTAGCCGCTACCGTGGAGATTTCGAAGAGCGCTTGAAGAAAGTTCTCAAAGAGATTAAAACTCGTGGCGACATCATTCTCTTTATCGATGAGATTCATACCCTCGTCGGTGCAGGAGCCGCAGAAGGCGCAATCGATGCCGCAAGCATCTTGAAGCCAATGCTGGCTCGCGGCGAGTTACAGACAATTGGTGCAACAACTCTTGATGAGTATCGCAAGCACGTTGAAAAGGATGCAGCCCTCGAGCGCCGCTTCCAACCAATTCAAGTTAAAGAGCCATCCGTTGCTCACACCATTGAAATTTTGAAGGGTCTTCGTGATCGCTACGAAACTCACCACCGTGTATCTATTACCGATGGCGCATTAGCAGCAGCTGCAAACCTTGCTGATCGCTATGTTTCCGATCGCTTCCTGCCAGATAAGGCAATTGATTTAATCGATGAAGCAGGCTCACGTCTTCGCATTAAGCGCATGACTGCGCCAGCTGAGCTTCGTGCATTCGATGACAAAATCGCCGATGCCCGCAGGGAAAAAGAGTCGGCCATTGATGGTCAGGACTTTGAAAAGGCCGCATCTCTTCGCGATAAGGAAAAAACCTTAATCGCTGAAAAGCATGAGGCTGAAAAGAATTGGAAAGCTACTGATTTAGATAAGGTCACAGAGGTCGATGAAGAGCTCATCGCTCAAGTTCTATCTATCTCAACTGGAATCCCAGTCTTTAAGTTAACTGAAGAAGAGACTGCACGCCTATTGCGCATGGAAGATGAACTTCACAACCGTGTCATCGGACAGGATCAAGCGATCAAGGCACTTTCACAAGCGATTCGCCGTACACGCGCCGGTCTTAAAGATCCACGCCGTCCAGGTGGATCATTTATCTTCGCCGGCCCATCAGGTGTTGGTAAGACTGAACTCTCACGCACTTTGGCATCATTCTTATTCGGCGATCAAGATGCATTGATTCAACTCGATATGTCTGAGTACTCAGAGCGTCACACAGCATCTCGTTTATTCGGTGCACCTCCAGGCTATGTCGGTTACGACGAAGGTGGACAGCTCACTGAAAAAGTACGCCGTCGCCCATTCTCAGTTGTTCTCTTTGATGAGATCGAAAAGGCACACCCAGATATCTTTAACTCGCTCCTTCAAGTTCTAGAAGATGGACGTCTGACTGATTCACAGGGACGCACCGTTGACTTTAAGAACACTGTCATCATCATGACAACTAACCTCGGAACTCGTGATATTTCAAAGAGTCTCGGACTAGGTTTTGCTAATAGCGATGATGAGCAGACAAATTACGAGCGCATGAAGGGCAAAGTAAATGACGAGCTTAAAACTCATTTCCGCCCTGAGTTCCTTAATCGTATCGATGATGTAATCGTCTTCCACCAATTGACTAAAGAGCAGATTGTTCAGATTGTTGATCTCATGATCAAGAACCTTGATGATCGCCTGCAGGCAAAGGACATGGGAATCGAATTAACTCCAGCGGCAAAAGATTTACTTGCCGCCCGTGGTTATGACCCACTACTTGGTGCACGTCCACTGCGTCGAACAATTCAACGTGAGATCGAAGATGCACTCTCAGAGCGCATCTTGTTCGGTGAGCTCAAAGCCGGCGAAATTATTGTTGTAGATGCCGAAGGCGAAGGAGCCGATGCAATCTTTACTTTCAAGGGAGCCCCAAAGGTTCAATCCCCTGATAGTCCAGAGGATTTAGCCCAGGACGCACCTACAGCTTAACTCCACCAACACGGCGGGGCAGGTAAGTGTGATTTCTTGGATTTGTTTCTAATTTAAGTAAATGCATTCTGCTTGCACCTGCTCCTTATTATTGAGTTCTATTAATTCATCAACTCCGTTAGATTCTCCGAGTTAATAATTGAGTACTAATAAACCATGAATACGGAGAGATAAATGTCAGTTTTAAATCAGGTATTAGATGCAAATAAAAAATATGTTGAAGGTTTTGGAGAGAAGGGCAAACTAGCACTTCCACCTGCGCGGCAGTTTGCAGTGTTAACGTGCATGGATGCTCGTCTAGACCCAGCAAAGTATGCAGGTCTTTCTGAGGGAGATGCACACGTAATTCGTAACGCTGGAGGGCGTGCATCTGATGATGCCATTCGCTCGCTTGTGATCTCTTACAAATTGCTCGGCACAAAAGAATGGTTTGTCATCCACCACAGTAATTGCGGCATGGAGTTCTTCACAGATGAGGTAATGCGTGGTTTGCTTTCAAAGAGTCTTGAAACTGCAGCCCTTGGCGAGACAGGCTTTTACGATGTAGGTAAAGGTCCAGGTTCTGATGAAGGTGCTTACGTTGATTGGCTCACAATTTCGGATCGAAATAAGGCCGTCATTGATGATGTTGAGCGAATTCGCAGACATCCATTGGTGCCAAAGAACATTCCAATTCATGGATTTGTTTATGAGGTTGAGACTGGAAAGTTACTTGAAGTACCAGGCGCAAAAGAAGCTGGCGCTGCCAGATAAGAAATGACGTGACAAAACCCCTTAGTTAATCTAAGGGGTTTTGTTTTATTTTTGAATAGGCATCTCGGTGGGGGATCTTGAGGGGTCGATATTGCGACCAGGTGATTAAGAGTTAGTGGCTAACTTCTTTAGGGCATCTCCACTTACTCGGTAGACAGTCCACTCATCCATGGCCTCAGCACCGAGGGATTTGTAGAACTCAATTGATGGCTCATTCCAATCTAGGACCCACCACTGCAAACGCTCGTAATCGCGTTCGATACAAATCTTTGCGAGCTCTTTTAAAAGCGCTAACCCAAAGCCTTTTCCACGATAAGCGGGATCAATGTAGAGATCCTCTAGGTAGATACCGGGCTTGCCGAGCCACGTTGAATAATTTAGAAACCAGATTGAGATGCCAACAACAGTCCCATCGACCTCGACAACATGACAAAAAGCATGAGGGTCGTCTGAAAAGAGCGACTCATTGATCTGTTCGAGCGTGGCCTTGGCCTCAAGCGGCGCTTTTTCATAGAGCGCGAGATCCTTTATAAGCGTATGTATACGCGGGGAGTCCTCTTTACGAGCGAAGCGAATCACGGTGAAATTGTAGGGGATATCGGCGCTGCTAGATAGTTTTGAAAATCTACTCTATTCTTCGGAAACTATGACAAATGCTAATAACGAGCAAGAGTTAGGTTTACTCAGAACCGAGCAGGTAGATTCTAAGTTTCATATGCTCGATGTAATGACAGTCTCTGAGCTATTACAGGCTATGAATGAGAGCGATTCTGAAGTCCCTAAGGCCATAAGTTTAGTTCTACCTAAGATTGAAAAAGCGATTGATGACGTGATAGATCGTATGCTTCAAGGCGGACGCTTGATTTATATTGGAGCTGGCACATCAGGACGACTTGGTGTTTTAGATGCAGCTGAGTGTGGCCCAACATTTTCTGTTTCCTCAGATCAAGTTGTGGCATTTATTGCCGGGGGAGACAATGCGATTAAGAATGCCGCTGAAGGCGCAGAAGATCGCCCCGAACTTGCTGTAGCGGATTTACAATCGATAAATGTTGGACAACTTGATTGTGTCGTTGGAATCGCTGCCAGTGGTAGAACTCCATATGTGATGGGTGCTATTGAATACGCGCGAAGTGTTGGTGCTTTAACGATTGCTTTGACCTCAAATCCAAACTCGCAGATTGGCAAGATCAGTGATCATGCATTAGATATCGACTCAGGCCCCGAACTTCTTGCAGGCTCGACTCGACTAAAATCTGGCACAGCACAAAAACTTGTCCTGAATATGATCTCAACGGTCTCAATGGTTCGCTTAGGGAAAACCTTTGGAAACCTGATGGTCGATCTACAGGTGAGCAATGAAAAACTGGCAGATCGCGCCATTCGTATTATCCAAACTGCAACAGGCTCAACAAAAAGTGAGGCGAGCGAGGCATTGAAAGCATCTAGCCATGAGGTGAAGGTCGCAATCTTGATGCTACTTCTTCATATCGAGCCTGAAATTGCGAGAGAGCGCTTACAAGCCTCTTCGAATCGGATCCGGGAAGCGCTGACCGACCACTAGATAACGGCGATTCGTTACCAAAATAGGCTTGACGTGCCGAGATTTCGGCGATAATTTTCACCAATTACATTATTTCTTGAAGGTTATTTTCATGAGGAGGTGAGCCAATGGCAGTTTCAGTAAAAACCCCTCCAACTATTAACACTTCTTATAGCGACCTTTTGGGTGAAATCAAGAGCTCATTCAAATCCTTTCACGCCAGTGAGGCGTCCATTGCAAATTGTGTACTTCAAGATCCACATGGCGTCTCACTTCTCAATATTTCACAATTAGCCGACATCAGTAAAACATCTGTTGCATCGGTTGTTCGCTTTAGTAAGGCGATTGGTTATAAGGGATTCCCCGAGTTTCGAAGAGCTCTGATTAGTGAAGTAAGTCGTAACGGTTTAGATAATCAAAATACCTCTGAGCTTGATAGCGGTATCGAACTCGAAGATTCAATTGAAGAAGTTATAAGAAAAATTGCTCTTGCCGATTCTCGCGCGATTCAAACTACTGCTGAGCGCTTAGATGTGCCAAGTTTTAGGAAAGTTGTTGATGCTTGGAGTAACGCGCCAACAATAGGAATCTTCGGATTAGCTTCAAGTGGCTACGTAGCGATGGACTTACAGCTCAAATTAAATCGCCAAGGTAAAAATGCAATCGCATGGAGAGATGCCCATACAGCACTTACATCAGTTTCGCTTTTGAGTAAAGGGGATTGCTTAGTAGCTATTAGTCATAGTGGTACCACTCTGGATGTTGTTGGAGTTATCGAAGAGTTCAAAGCCCGCGGCGTAACTATTATTTTAATAACAAATGCGATTCGTAGCACCGCAACATCTTTAGCAGACATTGTCCTACATACCTCCGCACGGGAAACCACCTTCCGTAGCGGTGCAACATCGAGCCGTATCGCTCAATTAACGGTGGTTGATTGTCTCTGTGTTGCATTGGCACAGAGAAACTGGAGCGGCACCAAGTTCGCTCTGGAAC
>JBILUX010000070.1:0-5969 GCA_044370765.1 Candidatus Planktophila sp.
TATCGAAGGTGTAATCGATGAGGATCTCCATGCGAAGTTAAAGCGCTTCTGGATTTCATTAGATCGAATGTTCCCCGATGCATTTGCCCATACAAATTTAAGTCCGGTTTATAACCGAGTCTCGAAGATGATCTTTAAGTTAGAACGAGAATTACTACAAGTTGTTCCAAATATCTCACTCAAGGTCGATCCTGTTCTGACAAGTGATGAGTACATATTGGATGCAGTAAATACAGTCTTTGCCTGTGGCAAGCCGCATTTTATTAATGATGTCATGATGCAATCTGATTTGGGCTCAGAGTATGCCGCAGTTAGTTGTTATAACTCGCTCAAGATCGGTGGCGGTTCGCACACCCTGGTCCGAATAAATCTGAAGGCAACGGCTGAAGCCGGTGACGGCGGAGTTGAGGCCTTCTTTGAAACCACACTCCCCTATTACTTAGATTTAACAGCTGAGCTGATGGGGTCTCGTATTCTCTATTTAGTTGAAGAGTCACATTTCTTTGAATCAAGTTGGTTAGTCGCTGAGGGTCTACTAGATATAGATAAGTTTTCGGCCATGTTTGGATTATTCGGCCTCGCAGAAGCCGTCAATATTTTGATGGCGCGTGAAGGTATCGAGGGTATGTATGGACACAGTCCTGCCGCCGACGACCTGGGCTATCGCATTACATCCTTTATCGCGGCATGGGTTGCTGAGCGAAAGATGCCCTACTGCAAAGGAAATAGCGGGCACGCTTTCTTACATTCACAATCTGGTATCGACCTAGATATTGGCGTTACCGCTGGAACCCGAATCCCCATCGGTACCGAGCCCCCACTCATTGCACACCTTAAAACAGTAGCCCGCCACCATCATCTATTTCAATCTGGCATCAGCGACGTTCTCTCCTTCGACGATACGGCAGTAAAGAACCCACAAGCCGTTGTCGATGTAATTCGAGGGGCATTTAAAAGCGGAATGCGCGATTTTACTTTTAACTTAGATAGCAACGACTTTATTCGCATTACTGGTTATTTAGTTCGCAAATCCGATCTTGCCAAGTTACCAAGTGCGCGCCATAGCAGTACCTATCTAGGTGCGGGATCAGTTACCGATTCGCACGTCGATCAACGTTTGGTGAAAAGGGTGACGAGTGCTGAAAGCTCACCAAGCACAGGTAGCTAGCCTTATACCTTTTTCCTGGGTCGATGGCCCCGGAAATCGCTTTGTTATATTTTTACAGGGTTGTAACTTCAACTGTTTAGCCTGCCATAATCCACAGACGATTCCGCTTCATACTCCACGGGCAAATGAAATGAGCGTCCCTGAAGTCTTAGAGGAGATTCGTGCATCAATGCCCTATATCTCAGGCATTACGGTTTCAGGTGGTGAAGCAACAGTGCAACATCAATTTGTAGCCGAACTCTTTAAAGAGATGAAGAAGCGCCCTGAGTTTTTATCCCTTACAACATTTATCGATAGCAATGGCAACGCACCGAAGGCGGCCTGGGATTTACTTGCCCCTTACACCGATGGTGTCATGCTTGATTTAAAGGCCCTAGACGATGCCAGCCATATTGCCTTAACGGGAAGCTCTAATGAAGTCGTCTTAGAGTCGATTAAATACCTTGACTCAATAGGCAAGTTATATGAAGTGCGCTTACTTCTGGTGCCAGGTCATAATGATTCAGATGATGAGTTAATAAAGACAGCTGTATGGCTAAAAGGCGTCAATCCCGATATGAAAATCAAGATCAACGCCTTTAAAACCCATGGGGTACGAGCTACTGCTCGCGATTGGCCAGAAGTTAGTGATGCAGATTTACTCCGTTATCACTCACGCCTGGATTAGCTCCAAATATTGTCCCCGCGGATGGCTACATCTGAACCACCGTCGATATAAATAGTCTGCCCAGTTGTATGCGTATTTTCTAGACTGGTAAGCCAGATTAAGAGATATGCAACCTGGTGTGGCTTTAAGTAGTAGTTCAACGGCATAGGAACCATTGCATCGATTGCAGCACGTGATTCTGCCGAAGCGATCATGTCGGCAACCATCGGTGTCTCAACGATTCCTGGGCCAACGGTATTAAGCGGAATGCCCGCTCCTGCCCAGTCTGGTTTTATAGATTCGCGGCGTACCCAGCGGCTCAATGCTCGTTTAGTTGATCCGTAAATCAAGGAAGCTTCAGCGGCTCCTTTATCAACTAAGCCTTGCGCAATCGCAACTGCTTTGCTTTCATCCAGTGCCATCATCGCATCAACTAACTCTGGTGAGTTAGGCATCAAAGATGCCATCGAGGATGTAATCGCGACTCTGGGATCTGAACTCTTAGTTAACGCAGGTAGCAGTTCGGTTAGAAACTCAGTTACTCCGAAGAAGTTAACGGAGACTGTTTTTGCGATTGGATGCGCCAATCCCGCGCATGCGATTACCGCATCGATAGTTCCCCCGCAAAGCTCGATTGATTTTGCCGCTGCATCTAAACGACCCTCTTTAGTACTTAAATCTGCAATCACATCGGCGCTTTGAATATCTACGCCAAAAACTATTGCGCCTCGTTCTCTTAATAATTCAACAGTTGATGCACCAATTCCTGAAGCCGAACCGGTCACAATATATTTTCTGGTCATTTCAAACCTCCTTTAACGTGTGCGCTCTTTCGGCACAGTTAAATTCTCCTCTTAACCTATGAAAGCGCCAGAGATAGAGTTGGAGATTTCAAGCACAGAGCCCTTGCTTAAAGAGAGGCAAACCCCTCATCTAAAACATTGAGCGCATCCCTGAGTAGCTCATCGGTAATTACCAGTGGAGGCAAGAAGCGGATCACATTTGAATAAGTGCCAGCAGTCAAGACTAATACGCCCTTGCTCTGGCAGTACTTAACAACGGCATTCATAGCTGCAGTATTTGGATTCTTTGTTCCTGCTTCAACTAATTCAATTGCCTGCATCGCACCGCGTCCGCGAACTTCACCAATAATTGGATACTTCTTTTGCAAGGCACGAAGTGAGTCTCCCAAAATTGTTCCGATGTGCTGTGCGCGTGCGACTAGGTTTTCGGCCTCCATAGTTTCAAGTGCGCCAAGTGCTGCGGCACATGCCAGTGGATTTCCACCAAAAGTTCCACCGAGTCCTGAAGCGTGGACTGAGTCCATTATTTCGGCACGGCCCGTAATTCCTGCAAGTGGAAGTCCACCTGCAATCCCCTTAGCTGTAACAACAATATCTGGCACAACGTTCTCTTCTTCAACGGCAAACATATGGCCAGTGCGCGCAAAACCTGTTTGCACTTCATCTGCGATAAATACAATCCCATTATCGGCCGAGTACTTAGCCAACGCTGGCAAGAAACCCTTAGGTGGAACTATGAATCCGCCTTCTCCTTGAATCGGTTCGATCAAAATTGCGGCAACGTTATGTGCGCCGATCTCTTTATCGATCTTATGCGTAACCATTGCAATTGAATCTTCTGTAATCGTTGCTTGATCGCCAACCCAATGGAATGAATATGGCATCGGTACGCGATACACCTCGGGTGCAAATGGACCGAAGCCCTCTTTGTAAGGCATGTTCTTGGCAGTTAATGCCATAGTTAAATTTGTACGGCCGTGGTAGCTATGCTCGAAAACGACGATAGCTGGACGCTTGGTGTAATGGCGCGCAATCTTTACCGCGTTCTCAACGGCCTCAGCACCTGAGTTAACGAGAAGGGATTTCTTTTTATGAGCACCGGGTGTGATTGCGTTGAGTTTTTCGCAGACTTCGATGTAGTTCATGTAAGGAGCTACCGTGAAACATGTATGCGTAAAAGCCTGTACCTGTTCAATCACGCGATCGACTACGCGGCTAGCCGAGTTACCGACGTTAACAACGCCGATTCCTGAGCCCAGATCGATGATCTGGTTACCATCGATGTCTAGCAAGATCGCATCACTTGCGCGCTCGATGATGACCGGAATCGCCATGCCCAATCCTCCAGATGTCGCTTCACTTCGGCGCTTGAGCGCTTCAATAGATTTAGGTCCCGGGATTGCAGTGACCAAACGACGCTCTTGGGTGAGATTAGTAAGTGTGTCCATGGTGAAAGTCTAAGGCCATATTTCCCATGCACCGCCCTAAAAGTTAGGCTGAAGCCATGAGTTCACTGAGAGTTTCGGCACCGTTGCTAGATGCCTACCTTTCTTATTTCGAGCACAAACGCCAACCCTTCACAATCCCGGGGCATAAGCAGCGAGCTTCACGCTTAGATGCCGGCCTTGGTTTAGTCGTCGATAGCGATACTCCTTTATATGGAGGTCTCGACGAGATTAAATTGAGTAATCACGTATTAAGAAAAGCCGAAGCGCTAGCTGCCACCTTATGGGGCGCCGACTATGCGCGCTTTTCAACGGGTGGATCAACCCATGCAAATCAAGCGATTATTTTGGCCCTTGGAAAACCAGGTGACAAAGTCGCCTTATCGCGCACTGCGCATCGCTCAGTTTTGAGTGCACTGGTGTTAGCAGGCTTAGAGCCCATCTGGCTATCACCCGAAATCGATGCGGTAACTGGTGTGCCAATCGGAATTCCGGTGAGCGAATTTGAAAAAATAATCGACCAAAACCCAATCGCACTTCTATTAACCGAGCCAGGATATTTGGGTACGTTGTCAGATTTGCCCGCGCTCATTAACGCGGCACACAAGCATTCGATTCCAGTCATTGTCGATGCGGCATGGGGCGGCCACTTTGGTTTTTCATCGCTCGTACCCGCACACTGTTTGGCTATGGGGGCAGATGCGTTAATAACAAGTACTCATAAGGCCTTGCCAGGTTATAGCGCATCGGCATTACTGATTGCACAGGGAAAATATTTAAACTTAGATCGCATTGAACAGAGTTTTGAAACGACCCACACAACATCACCTGCTGGAGCACCACTAGCTTCAATTGATGGATGCCGGGCGCTTTTACAAACACGGGGTCAGGAGATAATTTCGCAGTTAGTTGCAGATGTTGAAGCCTTTAAAAAAGAAGTGCAGTCACACTTTGACCTTCCAATTTTCCTTAACCCAAGTGACTTTCCAGTAGGGAGATTTGATCCCACAAAAATTGTTTTGCGCGCTAATCAATTAGGTGCCAATGGCGTCGCAATAGAAAAAGCACTACAGAACCAATTCATTCGCGTTGAAATGGCCGATAGCGACACCGTTGTCTTCCTGGCTACGCTTGCCGATTCGAAAGTTGAATTTGATGAGCTTGCCGAGGCGTTAATTCCAATCCTTAAAAAAGAGCAAAGCGCTCCTCGGAAAACCGCTACCTCTCTTAGCTGGTCAATTGTCCCATCCGTTGCACTATCAATGCGCGATGCCTACTTTGCCGAGACTGAAATGGTGGCAGCGGCGCAGGCGGTGGGGCGCATCTCTGCCGATTTAATCGCACCATATCCTCCTGGGGTTGCCGTAGTCGCTCCCGGTGAATTATTAACTAAAGTTATAGTCGAAGGTCTAGCAGCGACAAAGGCCGCAGGTGTCCGCATCGCCTATGCAACCGATTCAACCTTGGATTCTTATCGAGTAGTTACAAGATAGCATCGGCACCATGTCACAGATAAAAACTTGGCAAGAGCGAGCCACTGAATTAACTCCAGAGTCAAAGTTATTTATCAACGGAAACTACGTCGATGCAGCATCCGGTAAAACTTTCGATAATTTTTCTCCCAGTGATGGTCACTTAATTTGTAAAGTTGCATCTGGTGATATTGAAGATATAAATCGCGCGGTTGCATCTAGTAAAAAAGTATTTGACGATGGAATTTGGCGAGACATGAATCCGCGCGATAAGAAAGCGATTATGTTGCGTTGGGCTCAGCTACTCAATGATCACCGAGATGAGTTAGCCTTGTTAGAGGCAGTTGATACTGGGCGTCCTATAAGTGATGCTTTAAGCGTTGATGCACCTAACTCTGCACGTGTGATCCAATGGTATGCCGAAACTATTGATAA
>JBILUX010000072.1:0-5852 GCA_044370765.1 Candidatus Planktophila sp.
TCTGGATGGCTTCGTTTTCAATAAGGCTTCTAGTCGTCATTTCGCTATCCTCTCATCAAATTGCTGCTTTTAGCAGTTCTCAAGAAAACTCTCTAACACTTTTACTCCGAAAATTAATCCATCCACGGGAACTCGTTCATCGACGCCGTGAAAGAGTGACATAAAATCCAAATCAGGCGGCAAGAGCAATGGGGCAAATCCATAACCTTCGATTCCTAACTTTGCTAGGGATTTATTGTCTGTGAAGCCACCCATGAGAAATGGAACTGGAGTTCCATCGGGATCGCCCATTAACAAAGCCCGATTCATAGCTGCCGAAATTGCCCCGTCAAAAGGAAATTCAAGACCTTCACCCTTGGCGATAGTCGTTATCTCTATATTAGGCCCCACGATATTCGCCAGTGTCTCTTCAAACTCATCTTCAAAACCCGGCAGAAAGCGTCCATCGATGACGGCAGATGCAGATTGAGGAATCACATTAGCTTTGTAACCCGCTTCCAGCATTGTTGGATTAGCTGTGTGTTGCAACGTAGCTCTCATCATTCGAGAGGCCGATCCCAACTCATTTAAGAGTGGGCGAAAATCTTTCATGTCGATGGGTTTTTGCGCAACTTTGGCTACGGTTGTAAAGAACTCTTTAACTGTTCGCGTATATTTTTGAGGCCATTGATGGGCAGCGATCTTTGTCACGGCTTCGGCTACGGCGCTAACGGCGTTTTCTTCGTTGATCATCAATCCATGTCCAGCTAGACCTGTGGCAGTCAATCGCATCCAGTGATAACCCTTTTCTGCCGATTGCACTGGGTACAAACGTTTGCCGTTCTTCAAAGTCACCGAAAATCCACCCACCTCTGATATTGCTTGACTGCATCCTGCGAAAACATCAGGATGCTTATCAACGATCCATCGGGAGCCGAAAACGCTGCCAGCTTCTTCATCTGCAAAAAAAGCCAAAACTATGTCGCGAGGCGGCCTATAACCATTTCGACCCCATTTGCGAGCTATCGCAAGAATCATGGCGTCCATGCCTTTCATATCTACCGCTCCCCGACCCCAAATCATGCCGTCGATAATGTCGCCGCAGAAGGGATCAACACTCCAATCATCGGCATTTGCCGGCACAACATCTAAGTGCCCATGGACAACTAGCCCCGGTCTAGTCGAATCCGATCCTTTGATTCGCGCTATGACATTGCATCGACCCGGAGCTGATTCATAAATCGTTGAGATTATTCCAACTTCGGCGAGAGAGGCGACAACATAATCTGCCACCTCTTTCTCGTTCCCCTTGCCTTCACCAAAATTAACGCTAGGAAATCGGATGAGATCTTGGCAAATTTGGATTACTTCGGCTTCAAGTTGGCCATTAGTGGTCATTTAGCCATTCTGTCATCAAATTGCTATCCTTACGCCTTCACTCAGTCCGGGTGGCGGAATTGGCAGACGCGCTAGCTTGAGGTGTTAGTTCCCGCAAGGGATTAGGGGTTCAAGTCCCCTCTCGGACACTCAGATGGGGGAGATATGCATTTAGATGAAGCACTATCCCTGATCCGCGAAATTCCTGATTATCCAAAGCCGGGCATTAGGTTCCAGGACATCACACCCCTTCTTGCAGATGGCGCAGCCTTTGCCGCAGTAACAAATAATTTTGCCGCCTTTGCCAAAGCTCCAACATTGGTAGCAGGAATTGAGGCGCGGGGTTTCATCTTTGCATCGGCCGTTGCTCATTCACTTGGCTCGGGTTTTATTCCGATCCGAAAGGCTGGCAAACTTCCACATACAGTTATTTCGCAAAGTTATGGCTTGGAGTACGGCAGCGATGTTTTAGAGATTCATACCGATGCGATTGCAGATGGTAGCAATGTGCTCCTTATTGATGACGTGCTAGCCACGGGCGGGACAATTTGTGCCGCCATTGATTTGATCCATCGAAGTGGTGGCACAGTTGCACACGTTCTCGCTCTCATTGAAATTGCCGATCTTCCTGGCAGGGAAAATGTGAAGAGCCAATTTCCGCACATTGACATCACCACACTGATAGTCACATAAAAATGCGCGTTCTCCAGATTCAAGGGCTGCGCGCCCTTGCTGCGATCGTAGTTACTTTATTTCATGCACGTTTAGTTCCTGGTGGATTCATCGGTGTCGACATCTTTTACGTAATCTCTGGTTACTTAATAACGGGTCTAATTTTGCGTGAGATTGAGAGTACTGGGCATCTCAACCTCGCAGCTTTCTATCAGCGCCGTATAAAGCGCTTATTGCCGACATCGGTCTTCGTATTATTTTCTACTGCACTGGTCGGATGGTTCGTACTGCCAGCAATTACACGTGATGTTCTTGGAAGAGATCTCTTCGCAGCTGCGGCATACATTTCAAACTATCTCTTTGCATGGTGGGAAAACGACTACCAAAATCTCAATGCGACTCCCTCGCCCTTTATTCACTATTGGTCCCTTGCAGTTGAGGAACAGTTCTACTTAGTTTGGCCGATATTGATGATTCTCTTGGCTCGATTAGGAAAGCGTGCAGTTCTCGTCGGCATCTCAGTGATAACAGCCCTCTCCCTTGCGCTCTCCATTTATCAAACTCAAAGCTCACCGATTTGGGCCTTTTACTCTCTGCCAACTCGTGCATGGGAGCTTGGCATTGGCGCACTACTTCTATTTATTCCCGCCAATATTTTTAAAAATCGTTTCTTGCCATGGCTTGGACTATGGGCGATCCTCATCGCATCTTTCAACTTCAACGACAACACCGCCTTCCCCGGCATTAACGCACTACTTCCAGTTGTGGGTACTGCACTATTGATTGCCAGTATTTCGAAGTGGCCACCAGTCTTTAATCACCTATCGAATAACCCTATTTCACAGTGGCTCGGAAAGATCTCGTATCCACTCTACTTATGGCATTGGCCAGCGCTTGTTCTACCGAGCAGCGCGCTAGGTCGACCTTTGCACGTCCTCGAACGTTTTGCCTGCATCGGCCTAACTGTGCTTTTGGCACATCTGACAAATAGATTTATAGAAGAGCCACTTCGACATGTAAAGATCGCGCCAAAGAAGCTCTACACCGCGGCTTTGAGTACCACCGTTGCCTCGCTTGTAATAGGAATTCTCATTTCAACTACCGCAACATCTGTTATCGCAACTAAGGGCGATCACCCATATAGCTTTGATCTGACCCAAGTTATGTCCAAACCAGCCGTGTATGACGATGGTTGTCATGTTAATTATGGGGAGACAAAATCGGGCTACTGTACTTATGGAGATAAAAGTTCTTCAGTAACGATTGTCCTTTATGGCGATTCACATGCTGCTCAGTGGTTTCCCACTCTTGAAAAGCTGGCGATAAAGAAATCTTTCAAGTTGATCTCTCTGACCAAATCGGCCTGTCCATCGGTCGATTCACCTCGTCCGGATCAAGGCGCTTTTAAGAATGTTCACTGCGAAAAGTGGCGTGAAAATTCGATCGCTCGAATTAAGGATATCCATCCAGCTGCAGTATTCGTGAGCAGTTTCCAGTACTACACACCGCGTGCGGGCAATAGAGATCGTGCCAAATGGTGGAGTGAAGGCCAAAGAAGACTTCTAACTTCGCTGAAGGGATCGAGCCCTCACCTGATCTATATCAGCGACACTCCACATCCCTCACGAGATATACCGTCGTGTCTGGCCTCGCGAAACTCGAGCCAGTGCGATCTATCCGAGAAGTCGATAGTTAGCGTCGTAAAAGGTTTTGAACTCATCGACCCAACTCCATGGCTCTGTACCTCCTACTGCCCCGCTATCGTCGATTCGATAGTTGCATACCGTGATGCATCCCATATATCTGTTGCGATGGCACTTCATTTATTACCGAAGCTTGAGAGGGCTCTAGAAGGCAAGGGCTTTGCCTAAAGATATGGCAAGATAGTTTGTATGGCTGAGTTAATCTATTACTGCGGAACTATGGATAGCGGCAAGTCGACGCTTGCCCTACAGACTGCACACAATCATCACAGTCGTGGTCGAAGCGGTGTGATATTCACAAACAAAGATCGTGCCGGAAGTGGTGTTATCTCATCGCGTTTAGGACTCTCCTCTCCTGCTATTGAAGTCATTCCCGGCATGGATCTGCATAAGCACGTCGTAGACCATCTATCGGCGGGTGATCGCATTGATTACATCGTTTGTGATGAGGCTCAGTTCTACGAGCGTGCCCAAATCGAACAGTTAGCTAAAATCGTTGATGGACTTGGCATTGACGTGTTTGCATTTGGAATTCTGACGGATTTTCAAACCTTACTTTTCCCCGGATCTGCACGATTGATTGAGCTTGCAGATCGCGTTCACGCTTTGCAGGTCGAAGCGCTATGTTGGTGCGGATCACGCGCGACACACAATGCCCGTACATCGGGCGGTGTCATGGTTGTTACGGGCGAACAAGTCGTTGTTGGCGATGTAATACCGGGGGCAGAAATCGCATATGAGGTTCTTTGTCGCCGTCATCACATGCGCCAAGTTACAGCGCGCGCATCCAGGGCCGCTCACGTATCCTCGCAACCTCTTCCATTTAAGGAGTAATCACGTGAAATCTCAAGGACTAGCTGCATTGAGCGCCGGAGCAGAATTAACACCATTTAGCTTTGAACGTCGTGTTTTAGGTGGCAACGATGTAGCTCTAGATATCTCCTATGCCGGTATATGTCACTCCGATATTCACCAGGTTCGGGAAGAGTGGGGACCGGCCATATTTCCAATGGTGCCGGGTCATGAAATCGCTGGAGTCGTAACTGCAATCGGAGGCTCGGTCACTAAATTTTCGGTCGGGGATTTAATAGGCGTCGGCGTATTTATTGATTCATGTCGAACATGTGCAAGTTGCCTTGCAGGGCTTCAACAGTATTGTGTCAATGGAATGACCGGCACATATAACACTTTAGAGCGCGATGGAAAAACGATCGCATATGGAGGTTATGCAAGTAACTTTGTCATCAATGAGGATTATGCCGTTCATATTCCAGCAAACCTTTCTTTAGCAGGAGTCGCTCCGCTTTTATGTGCAGGAATTACTCTGTACTCGCCACTGAAAAAATGGGGAGCACGTGCTGGAATGCAGGTTGGCATTATGGGTCTTGGCGGTTTAGGACACATGGGAGTCAAGTTTGCCCATGCAATGGGGGCAGAGGTTACCGTCTTCTCCCACTCCCCTGATAAAGAGAGCGATGCAAAGGCTATGGGAGCAGATCACTTTGTCGTGACTCGCGATTCTTCATCTCTTTCGCCTTTACGCAAAAAATTCGATTTGATTCTCAACACGGTAAGCGCTGATCTAGATATCAATCTCTACTTAGATTTACTTACTTTAGATGGCACATTGGTGGTTATAGGACTTCCAGGAAACCCCTACTCAGTTAACGTCGGCTCACTGCTTGATGGGCGTCGTCGAATAGCCGGGTCAATGATCGGTGGAATTCCAGAGATGCAAGAGATGCTCAATTTCTGTGCAGAACACTCGATAGTAAGTGATGTGGAGATTATCCAGGCCAGCTACGCCGATACTGCATATGCACGAACAGTTGCGAGTGACGTCAAATATCGATTCGTGATCGATGCTTCAACTTTCTAACCACTATAGAAAACTGTGAATCGCCAAGGCGAATATCGGAGCGACGGCTAGAGAAGGAAGAAGATTGGCAACGGCGACCTTCTTGATATTGAGCAAACTAAGAGCGATAGTGATGAGCATTACCCCACCGACAACTGTCATTGCATCTATTTGATAGTCAGTTAAAACCGTACCAAGGAACAGACCAATAACAGTCCAGGTAGCTTGATAAATTGCCACCGGAATAGCAGCTATAGCCACTC
>JBILUX010000073.1:0-5841 GCA_044370765.1 Candidatus Planktophila sp.
GAAAACGCTACCGCACCAGCCTGGCTTAACCCAGCCGAGATGAGAGCCTGGCGCAGCTACATCATCGCCAGCCGGCGCTTATTAGAGGCTTTAGACACTGATTTAGATGGACACGATCTCTCAATGCCTGATTATGAAATCTTGGCGCAGTTAAGTGATGCCCCTGATCGCCGCTTGCGAATGAGCGAGCTCGCAGCGATAACACTTTTATCCCGCTCGCGTTTATCCCATCGCATGAAGGTTATGGAAAAAGCTGGATGGGTCAAACGTGAGGCATGTCCATCGGATAAACGCGGATACTTTGCCGTGATGACGGCCAAAGGATGGAAGGCGATAGTCGCAGCCGCCCCTGACCATGTTGATAGCGTCCGATCTCGATTTCTTGAGCATTTATCAATAGGCGATCAGGAGATCTTGGCGCAGATTTTTTCTAGGATTGAAGCATCCCTTCGAACTGAAGTACTGAGCGAAAAATAAAGTGAATTAAAAAAGCCCGCCACATAGAGTGGCGGGCTTTTTTAATTGTTAATTACTTAGCTGCTGCCTTCTTGCGGCGGCGCTTCTTTGGAGCTGCTGCAGGTGCTACAACTGCCTTCTTGCGCTTCTTTGGAGCAGCTTTCTTAGCTGCTGCCTTCTTGCGCTTCTTTGGAGCAGCTTTCTTAGCTGCTGCCTTCTTGCGCTTCTTTGGAGCTGCTGCCTTTACGGCTGCCTTCTTGCGCTTCTTTGGAGCAGCTGGTGCTGCTGCCTTCTTGCGCTTCTTTGGTGCTGCTTTCTTTGCTGCGGCCACGTGGATCTCCTATCGGAATGGTTCGGATCCGTCACCCAAACCTTTTCGTGGATAAGCGTGACACTAATTGGGAGAAAATGCCACACTGTGAGAGAAATAATTTAGCGCGTGTCGGAATTTCTTTTTTTATTTTTTTTATGCATTCACGAAAAAATCGATATGAATCTCACTCACTCTTTATCCCTCAATTCATTTTCCTGAAGTTTTGCGAGGGCAAATTCATTGGTTTTGGCGTCAAATTTCCGAAATTTAGGCATAAAACTGGCCAGTAATGCCACAACAATGACGCAAATGATTCCACCAGATGTTACTGAAAAGGAGAGGCTAGTAACCGATGCCATTCCTGCTGCACGCATCTGACCTGCCAGCGGTCCGATTGAATATGAAAGAAGTTCGATTCCAGCAAGACGTCCCCGTAAATTATCGGGAATAGTTTGGTTCCACATCGTCGATCGGAAGAGGGCGCTGACCATATCTGATGCACCGGCAAGGGTCAGAAAAATCAGAACCAGGATGAGAGAGTTCCATATACCGGAAAGGGCGATAGCTGTTCCCCAACCCATCGCAGCCCACATGATGGCGCGACCATGGCGCGAGTAATTCTTCGTCCAACCCGACGTCAGCGTTATGGCGACCGATCCAACTGTCCCGGCGGCATACATCAGACCTAATGCCCACGGAGTTCCAAGTTGGTCGGCCCAGAAAGGAATCAGAGCCACTGGCATCGCAAAAAACATCGCGGCGAGATCGACTAAGTAGGTCCCTAATAAATCTTGGCGTCTAAAGGCATAGCGAATACCCTCCAATAAGCCTGCCAGAGATGGCTTTTCAGCCTCTTTAGATGCTGGAATCGAACGCACACGAGATAAAAAAATTAGCGAAATAACAAAGGTGAAAACATCAACGGCGTAGCCAGCCGAAATTGAATAACTGGAAATAATAATTCCACCGATCGTGGGACCCACGATTACCCCAAGTTGCCAGCGAATACTCATCAGCGCACTGGCCGCTGCCAAATCTTTATGCTCCACCAATCGTGGAAGGGCTGCATCCATACTCGGGCGCTGTAGGCCATTGACGGCGGCAAATAATCCTGCGACGACATAGATCAAAACTAGATTCGGATTGGGCATAAGGGCGTTTATGAAGAGTATGGCCGTCAGGATAAGAGAGGCCGCCTCGGTCGCCCAGACCATTTTCTTTCGATCTACGGCATCGGCTAATACTCCGCCGTATAGACCGAAGATGATTAGGGGCAGGATTTCAACTAATCCGCTCAATCCGACCGCTATGTATGAATTTGTCATCTCCTTTATCTGAAAGGGCACGGCAACGTAGGTAATCATTGAGCCGAGGTAAGTAATTAACCCAGCACTCCATAAATTGCGGAAATCCCGCGAGTTTTTTAGAGGCGATATATCTATCGCAATGCCGGCCACAGAGGAGAGATTAGTTGAAGCTCTGGCTCGGACCTGGGAAATCACCGGATTTCACGTCAGCGGCAAATTCGTGAGCCGCGGCCGTCATCTCGGCCCGCAGATTTCGATAAGCCTTGGCCAACTTCGGTGGATTCTTAGTAATACCCATCAGATCTGTCCAGACTAAAACCTGAGCATCGCAATCAATTCCGGCGCCGATTCCGATAGTTGGAATAGTCAGCGCTGCAGTAATTCTGGCCGCTAGATCGGCCGTCATTAGTTCGAGAACGATTGCAAATGCCCCAGCCTTTTCAATAGCCAGAGCGGCTTGAAGAATTGCATCACCATCGCTGCGCCCTTGGACTTTATAACCGCCGAGTTGGTGGAGTGATTGGGGAGTCAGGCCGACATGACCCATAACCGGTATTCCAGATGAAACGAGCTTTTCAATAGTTGCTATATGCGCGCCTTCAATCTTTACGCCCATCGCGCCAGCCTCTTTGAAAAAGCGCACGCTCGTAGCAAGGGCCTGATCAGGTGATGTCTCATAGGATCCAAAGGGCAGATCGGCGATGACCAATGCGCTAGATGTTGCGCGAACAACCGCGCGGGTCAATGGAATCAACTCATCGACCGTTACGGGAATCGTGTTTTCAAAGCCCAGGAAATTATTTCCGGCGCTATCTCCTACGAGCAAGACTGGTATGCCGGCCTCATCAAAAATCTCGGCCGTCATCTGTTCATAGGAAGTGAGCATTACCCACTTTTCACCGCGTTTTTTAGCTGCAGCTAAATCGAGAATCGTGACGCGTCGGTGCATTGCACCGCCATATAAGGCTTCCATGTGATGTCCTCTCCTCGGTGCCTGCAATCGCAGGTCCCCGGGCCTTTCGCATTGATCGGCTCGTAGACTCGCCGATTAACTTGAGGTAAGCGTACTCCTGTTACTCTTGAAAAATGAAGCTGCGTGTGGCGCTGGCCCAAATCAATCCAACCGTGGGCGACCTTGTGGGCAATAGGGCATTAATCGCATCATCGATTGAATCGGCTAAGAAATCTAGCGCCCATATAGTGGTCTTTCCAGAGATGATCGTTACTGGATACCCCGTTGAAGATTTAGCACTTCGCCCATCTTTTCAAATCGCTAGCCAAGAGGCGCTTATTGAAATAGCCAAAGGTGTGCGAGGTGACATCGTGGCCTTGGTCGGCTATCTCGATACCTCGCCAACAGGTGCACCACAAAATGCGCTCGCAGTTATCTCCGAAGGTGAAGTCAAGGGCCGCTACATCAAACGCCACCTACCGAACTACGGCGTCTTTGATGAGTTTAGAAATTTCACTGCCGGCGAACAAAACCTTGTCGTTCGAATCCATGGCGTCGATGTTGCCGTTGCGATCTGTGAAGATATCTGGCACTCACTTGCCGATATCGCTGCCCGTACCCCAGGTTTAGTTGTTGTTCCAAATGGCTCTCCATATGAGCGCAATAAGGACGATGTTCGTTTGGCACTGGTTCAAAAGCGTGCCAAAGAAGTTGGAGCACCGCTGGCCTACGTCAATATGACCGGAGGCCAGGATGATTTAGTTTTCGATGGAGACACAATTGTCGTCGACAAAAATGGAACCCTCATTACTCGAGCACCTCAATTCGATGATGTGCTCGTAATTGCAGATATCGACTGCGTCGTTGGCAGCTCGCAGCCGGATGTAATTATTTCTAGCGATGAAGCATCCCCATTAAATGAAATCTCTCCTACGGTAGCCGAACGGTTAAGTGACGAGGCTGAAATCTGGCAGGCACTCGTTGTTGGGCTTCGAGACTACATCGCAAAGAATAACTTCACATCTGTCGTACTTGGATTATCAGGTGGGATTGACTCAGCCCTCGTTGCTGCAATTGCAATCGATGCAGTTGGCGCAAGAAACGTATATGGCCTTGCACTTCCTAGCAAATACTCATCCGAGCATTCGATAGAAGATGCTCAAGGCTTAGCCGATGCAACAGGAATCAATTTCAGTATTCAATCAATTGCCCCGATGGTGGATTCATTTATGCAGAATCTGAAATTCACAGGAGTAGCAGAGGAAAATCTGCAGGCTCGCGTGCGAGGTACGACTTTGATGGGTATCTCAAACTCGCAAGGCCACCTTGTTTTAGCAACAGGTAATAAAAGCGAACTCGCCGTCGGATACTCCACTCTCTATGGCGATGCAGTAGGTGGTTTTGCACCAATAAAAGATATTTATAAAACCGATGTCTGGGCTTTAGCCAACTGGCGAAATTCGAAGGCTCGAGCCGAGGGCCAGACGCCTCCGATTCCAGAGCGCTCAATAACCAAAGAGCCAAGTGCCGAGCTTCGCCCGGATCAAAAAGACACGGATTCCTTACCTGATTACATTCTGCTTGATCAACTCTTGCGTTCGTACGTCGATGAGGATCACGGCTATGAGATCCTGATTAAGAATGGCTTTGATCCAGCCCTCGTTACCCGTGTCATAGGTCTGGTCGATAGGGCTGAATATAAGCGCCGCCAATATCCACCTGGCACGAAGGTATCGATGAGAGCCTTTGGAAAAGATCGCAGATTACCGATGACTTCACGCTGGAGCCAGAGCTAAATCTGCAAACCGTTCGCAAGTGGCTTAAATTGGCATTGTCGGTAAACTTGCGGGCATGCAATCGATTATCACCTGGTTTTTTACTCGTAACCGGATAGTTGATTTCTGCCTGTCTACTTCATGCAGCTGCTGATTTTTATTTACACCTTCGCCCGCATTAAATTTCAATCGACCATTTCACTTTATTTCTAGGGAGAATTATGAAGATTTATAACAGCATCACAGAGGCTTATGGAAATACCCCTTTAGTCCGCATTAATAAGTTACATGACGGAGCACAAGGAAATATCTTTGCAAAGTTGGAGTTCTATAATCCGACATCCTCAGTGAAAGATCGACTGGGAATTGCAATGATTGATGCCGCCGAAGCAAGTGGTGCGCTCAAGCCCGGCGGAACTGTTGTTGAGGCGACATCAGGTAATACTGGTATTGCAGTGGCAATGGTTGCAGCGGCCCGCGGTTATAAATCAATCTTTACAATGCCTGAGTCGGTTTCAAAAGAGCGCCGCAAGCTCATCTTGGCCTTCGGTGCGCAACTAGTTTTAACTCCAGCGGCAGAGGGCATGAAAGGCGCAGTTGCGGCGGCTGAAAAATTAAGTGAGTCCGGTGCGGTTTTAGTTCGCCAGTTTGAAAACGAGGCTGGCCCTGCAATCCACTATGCAACAACTGGGCCAGAAATTTGGCGCGATCTAGATGGCAAAGTCGATGCCTTCATTTCAGGAATTGGTACGGGCGGAACAATCACAGGTACTGGTCGATTCTTAAAAGAGAAGAATCCAGGAATCAAAGTCTTTGGCGTTGAACCAGCTGCTTCACCGATTTTAAATGGTGGCGCACCTGGGCCACACCCACTTCAAGGCATTGGAGCTAACTTCATTCCAAATATTCTCGATCGCACCGTCTATGACGAGATTTTAGATGCAACTGCAGATGATGCAATGAAATATGCGCGTAGGGCGGCAGCTGAAGAGGGAATTCTCGCTGGAATCTCATCAGGTGCGACGTTGTGGGCAGCTA
>JBILUX010000008.1:0-19370 GCA_044370765.1 Candidatus Planktophila sp.
CACCTATCATCTTTAATCTTGAAGAGATGAAGACGGAGATGAAAGAGGCGCTTGCTCGCGGCAGCCATCCGAATGGCCGCTTTCTAAATGGCCGAATAGTTGTCGTTTTGGCAACGCCAGATAACGGCACATCACATGATGTTGCAATTGGACTTAGTGCAATACCGCCTGGGTTAAGCACTGAAGAACATTCTCATCCTGCTGAAGAGATCGCGACGGTACTAGCAGGTACTGGAACTATTTATATCGATGACGTTCCTTTTGAGGTGGGTCCCGGTTCGGTGATTTACACACCACCTATGGCGCGTCACAGAACTGAAGTAACGGGCGATGATATTTATTTATCATGGTGGATGTATTCACCTGCCGGCAGTGAATCGCGTTGGCTGCCTTCGAGAGGATTCGAAGAGCCAACTTCCAAGGCGTAATCACACCACTTTCTGCACAGTTTAAGTCCGCATTGTGAGAAGAACTTAATGTGCCAACGTTAAATTCTTCCCAAACTATATTGGTCATAAAGATTTATCGTTAACATTTCCCTTGAGGATGAGTGCAAAAAATAGTATTGAAGGAGCATCATGACGGTAATGAGAGTTCGAGCGGCAATTGCTACTGCCCTTGCCGATGAGATGCGCGCAGATTCATCCGTAATGATTTTTGGTGAGGATGTTGCAGCAGCAGAAGGGCCTTTCAAAACATCTGAAGGTTTACTAAAGGAGTTTGGCCCGTTGCGCGTGCGTGATACGCCTATCTCTGAAATGGCATTTACTGGTGCAGCAGTTGGTGCAGCGATCATGGGGATGAAGCCAGTAGTCGAGATTATGTTTATGGAGTTTCTTGGTGTTGCCTTGGATCAATTGGTTACAGAGGCGGCAAAGATGCGTTACTTAAGTAACGGCACACTTTCTGTTCCGCTGGTTGTCCGAGCATCGAGCGGTGCAGGTGTCGGTTTTGGAAGCCAGCATTCACAAACTCTCGTAAACTGGGTTGCTGCAACTCCTGGATTAAAAGTCGTTTGTCCCAGTGATGCACAGTCTGCCTACAGTTTGATACGCGCGGCGATTCAGGATCCAGACCCAGTCATGGTCCTGGAACCACGAGCTCTTTATGCCGAACGCGGCGAAGTAGACACGGCAATCAAGTTTGAAATTGGAGCGGCACGAATACTGCGCCGTGGCAGTGATATCACTGTTGTCACACTTGGTCAGATGGTAAATATTTGCCGCAGCGCAATTGAAGCCTCTGGAATCGATGCAGAGTTAATTGATCTTGCAACAATAGTTCCGTGGGATCGCAAAGCGGTTCTCGAATCTGTTAAGAAAACCGGTCGCTTAGTCGTTGTCGAAGAGGCGCCAGAGAGTGGCGGATGGGGCTCTGAAATTGTTGCAACGGTAACGGCCCAACTCTTTACTGCGCTCAAAGGGGCGCCTTTTCGTATTACAACTCCCGATGTACCAGTGCCATTCAACGGCGCATTAGAGGCACGCTTTATTCCAACCGCCGAGGACATTGCTCGCCAAATGGCACATGCGATTAAAACCGGTGAAAACCCCAAGACCTGGTGGAGTTTGGAGGGTTTAAAATAATGAGTACTTCAATGCAACGTCGTTTAGACGTACAAGAGAATGAAATTGCTCGCTACGAACGTATGGTTGAGATTCGTGAAGTTGAAGAGCAGATTTTTGAACTCTTTGCAGCGGGTGAAGTTCGGGGAACTACACACCTCTGTCAAGGGCAGGAGGCTCTGGCTGTTGGGCTAGCGTCGATACTTCGCCCAACCGACACAGTGCTTGCAACATATCGCGGTCATGGAATCGCTTTAGCACTTGGACTAACTCCTGAAGTAGTTCTGGGAGAGGTTATGGGTAAGGCGATTGGTTGTTGCGGAGGTGTCGGAGGTTCAATGCACATGTGTGACATGAGCCTTGGTCTTCTTCCCACCTCAACAATTGTTGGTGCCGGAATACCGATAGCTGCAGGAACAGCTCTGGCATTCCAGACCCAAGGAGTTGACAGTGTTGGAGTCTCCGTCTTTGGAGATGGGACAACCAATATCGGCGCATTTCATGAGGGCTTAAATTTGGCAGCGATTTGGAATCTGCCAGTTGTCTTCATTTGTGACAACAATGTCTATGGTGAGTACAGCCGAATTGAAGTAACGACCCCCCTGGAAGATCTTCATATGCGTGCGGAAAGTTACAAGATGCCGCACTTTGCACTCGACGGCATGGATGTAGAGGCTGTACGAAAGGGAGTAACGATAGCTGTTGAACGGGCAAGAAGTGGGGGAGGTCCGACGCTCATTGAGGCAAAGACCTATCGATTTGCCGGTCATTCGCGCGCAGATCAGGGTCTATATCGACCAGAGGGCGAACTAGAACAGTGGCGCAAACGTGATCCCATTACGGTCACAGAAGAGTCATTGCTTGCTCGTGGAGTTCTAACACCAGAAAAAATTGCAGGTATAAAGAGCGACATGAAACAAAGAATTCAAGAGGTTATCGCAGTATGCAATGCCGCAGCTGAACCCACATTGGCGGCAATGTTTGAGAATATTTGGACGCCTCCAAAGGCTATTAAGGCATGAGACAGACGATAAAGATGCCTCGTGTCGGTGACACAGTTGATGAGGTATACCTATTGTCGTGGAATAAATCTGTAGGCGATGAGATCACAATTGGCGAATCACTCATGGAGGTCGAGACGGATAAGGCCACGGTAGAAGTGCCTTCGCCTATTGCAGGCAGGATTGTTGAGTTACTCTTTAAAGAGGGCGATGAAATCACAACTGGTTCGAATATCGTCATTTGCGAAAGTCTTTAGCGTTCAAACCACACTTACAATAGAGGGAGAAGTTAATGAGTAAAGTCGGCCGTGTTGATGGGAATCGTCAGTGGGCACCCATTGTTGGATACTCTCGAGCTATGCGAAGAGATAATCTAATTACAGTAAGTGGAACGAGCTCTACAACCCTTGATGGGCGAGTCATGCATCCTCATGATGCCTATGGACAGTTGAAATATATTCTTGATGAAGTCAAGGGCGCTATTGAACAGTTAGGCGCAACCTTTGAAGACACAATGAGCACGAGGGTTTTTCTAACCAATATTGAGGATTGGCCAGCCGTTGCAAAGGCACATCATGAAGTATTCGGATCCATTCTTCCTGCAGCGACATTTTTAGAAGTTAGCAAATTAATGTTGCCAGAGCTTTGTGTCGAGTTTGAGGCAACCCTCTGGGTTTCGTAATGAGTGATCCAAATGGTGGGCATTCAACGGTAATTATTGCCGGCGCGGGCAGTGGAATAGGTCTTGCCACTACTCGACGACTCCTTAACGATTGGCCCGATGTAAAAATTGTTGCCGCCGATTTGCGAATAGGTGAGTTAAAAGATGTTCAATCCTCATTTGGACAAGATCGCATAAGATTTTGCGAATCGGATATCACATCGGCCGCAGGTGCAGCAGAGGTTGTAGAGACGGCCGTAAGTTGGTCTGGAAAGCTTTCTGGGTTAGTGGTCTGTGCTGGCAACAGCACGAATCACTCGAGTTTGGAGATGACCGCTGAACAGTGGCGGGAAGTACTCGATTGCCATCTAGATGGACATTTCTATATGAATCAGGCCTTTGGGCGAGAGTTAGTTAGTAAAGGTCATGGGGGAGCGATAGTAAATTTCTCTTCGGTCGCACACAGTTTTGCATGGCCGCGAAGACTTCCATATGCAGTTGCAAAGGCTGGTATTAATGCTCTCACTCGAACGCTAGCCATTGAGTGGGCTGAGTTTGGAATTCGCGTCAATGCCGTCGCCCCTGGCTACGTGAATACGCCTCTTGTTGCTAATGCCCAGGCGTCAGGATTTTTGGACCCATCGCTGATTGACATGCATGCGATGAAAAGATTTAGCGATCCCGATGAGATCGCTTCCGGGGTGAAGTTTTTACTCTCTGGTGACGCAAGTTTTATCACTGGTGAGATTCTCACGATTGATGGCGGATTTTCTGCTAAGAAAATCCCTTGGAATAAGAATAATTAAAGTGGCGTAGTCGAATATTTTCCGCAGAAATTAGATTGAAGTCGAAATAACGGTAGCGTCTGGGCGCTCAAAAACTTGCGGCAGTAGGTAAGTGCCGATTCCTGTGCCAGTCGGAGGAAGAATGTGGCCATTGACAATCTCCACGCTATGAGGAACCAACTCCGAGTACCACGTGCGTATATATGCGCGCACTGATTCCTGATAAATCGCGTTAGGTGCACTCAGTGAAAGATGTAACCCTGCCATCAACGTGAATGGCCCAGTGCAATCGTGCATGGCAACGGGCAGACCAAAACTCTCAGCAAGTGCTGTCAGCTTTCGTGACTCTGTTATTCCACCGACCCATGTTGGATCGACCATGATGATGTCAGCGGCTCGACGCTCCATGAGTTGTCGATATTGGTATTTGGAGACCAGCATCTCGCTAGCGAGAATTGGAATCGTTGTGGATTTTTTGAGTTCAGCGATCGCATCGATATCGTGGGCCAAAACGAAGTCTTCAAGCCAGGCAATTTGATAGGGCTCTAGTGCGCGAGCGATTTTCTTTGCCGTTGTGAGATCCCAATAACCGTGCCCCTCAATCATTATCTCTATTTTGTTGCCGACAGCTGCGCGGATTCTACGAATTGGTTCAAGACCTTCTTCGATTTCTGCAGCGGAGATGTGTTGTCCGGTGCCTTGCAGACTGTAACGATCGAATGGCCATATCTTCATCGCCGTATAACCTTCAGAGAGCAAATCCTCCGCTAAACGTTCCGGTTCGTTAACTGCAGCCCATAAATCATCAAGAGGATCTGGTCCATCTCCCTCTCGCGACCCCAACCGTCCATACATTGGCCCGCCGCATGTGTTGTATGTGGGGATGGTGTCGTGCGCCAGTCCACCTAACAATTGATAGATCGGTACTCCCAAAGCCTGACCCAGAATGTCCCAGAGCGCACAATCAAGGGCGGATAATGCACGCACTTCAACCCCGCCAGTTCCACCCCAACGCGCAGAGTTGCGTGCATAAAGAGTGTGCCAATGACGTTCAATCTGAAGCGGGTCTTTGCCTAGAAGAAGAGGCGCCGCCCATTGATGGATGTATCCGCGAATTGCATCGGTGGCATAGTACGTATCGCTGACTCCAATCAAACCCTCGTCCGTGTGCACTTGCACGAAGATGAGGTAGGGAAAGCTTTCAACTTGAATCGTGTCAATCTTGGTGATCTTCATTCATTGCCTCCAGGTATCGAACTTACGTACTCGTATCACGTTACCGCGCTAACGATGTGGATAATTCATCCCAAGCATTTCTAAGCTCTGTAGCCGCTAACTCAACTGCTTCTCGACCGGCCTTCAACTCATTTGGAACGGCCATGAAACCATGGATCATTCCGGGAAAGCGGCGGGAAAGTGCGCGAACACCTGCAGCGCGGAGTTTAAAACCATACATCTCGCCGTCATCACGCACAGGATCACCACCAGCAGTAATAATCAAAGCTCTAGGTAGTCCCCTTAAATCATCGGCTTCACCTGGACAGGCATATGGATCCAAGTTAGAGGTGCTTCCTAAATAATTAGCCCAAAACCAGATGCAGTCGGCGCGCGTTATCCATTTCTCTGTGGCATTTTCATAGTAGGAAAGCGTCTCATAAGCTGCACGGAGAGCGGGGTAGATCAATAATTGAAGAGCTATCTGCGGACCACCTTCATCGCGTATGCGAAGACACACTGCCGCTGATAGTTGACCACCGGCGCTGTCGCCGCCAACTGCAAGTAGTCGGGGATCTCCGCCAAATGACTCTGCGTTTTCTACAACCCAATTAATCGCCGCTAGTGAGTCCTCCAAACCAGCAGGGTGGGGATTTTCAGGCGCTAACCGATAGTCAACTGAAACGACAATGCAATCTGTTGTGCGTGCAAGACGTCGACAAAGTTCATCATGAGAGTCGAGGTCACCAAGAGTCCAACCACCGCCATGAAGATAAATCAAAACCGGCATCACCTTGGTCTGACTTGGTGTGTACTTGCGAACTTTGATTTGCCCGCCAGGGCCTGGTATCGATAAGTCATCTACTGCAAACATTGGAGTGGGCTCTAGTGCAAAGAGTCGAACACGCTCCTGATAGACCTTACGACCTTCGACCGGTGTAAGAGTGTGCCACTCAGGTATTCCAGCGAGTTTTACTGCCGCAAGAATATCGATGGCTTCTTGATCAAGAATCACGTTCGAAGTTACGTTATTCATTAATGTTCCAACTCCCGTCAAGATCGAGAATGCAGACTTTACACAATAGCTTCCAAGCAAAGAAGGCTATGAGTAACGGAAATTTTGAGAATTCCATTATGCGGATTTTTGCGCAATTACAGAAAGGGATCTCTCGTAACACCGTCATTGACCGACGCTAAACTCGCCTAATAGTGTGCTGCATCTACCGTGGGGGAGAGAAAATTGGAAGCTTTACGTGTTGCAGTTGCTGGGCTTTTGTATGAGACGAACAGCTTCGCCCCAGGAGTATCAACTAGAGAGAAATTGTGGCGTTCTGGCTGGGCCGATGGCGATGAGGTATTCACATACGGTCTAGGTATCGATTCAATCGCCGGTGCCATGAAGGTTGCAGATGCAGAGGGCGTAATACTTATTCCAACAACATCTGAAGGCCCGGCTAGTGGTCCAATATTTGCAGCGGGTGAGTACAAATATTTGCGTGAAAGATTACTCGATGGATTGCGACCTCTAGTTGGCCAAGTTGATGGCGTTTATTTGAGCCTTCATGGTGCAATGGTTTGTGAAGATGAGGATGATGTAGAGGGCGACATCATGCAGTCCGTAGTTGAACTTATGGGAGTTCCCGTCTCGGCCTCCTTTGATCTGCACTGTCACTTCACAGATAAAATGGGCCGAGCGACACCCATGATTTCGGTTTATCACACCTGTCCCCATGTCGATATCTTCGAAACCGGCGAGCGTTCTATGTCGCTATTGGTTAACCGTCTTCGCGGTGGTAATCCAACGCTCTCGTGGGTGCAGATTCCTATGCTCGCTTCTGCAGAAGGACAAGACACGACCGTCGAGCCGGTGAGATCGATTATCGCTCGTCTTGAAGAGATGATGAGAGAGCGAAAAGTTTTAGATGGTGCGCTTGTTATGACGCAACCGTGGCTTGATGTGCCCGAGCTTGGATGGACGGCATTAGTTGTAACCGATAACGATCCCGAACTGGCAAAGCGTTATGCCGCCGAATTGGGGCAGATGGCATGGGATGCGCGCGATCGCATTCTGGCCCCTAAAGTTGAAATCGCAGATGCTATTGATCGCATCTGCGCGGTACCTGCCAATGAAAAGCTTGGACCCTTCGTTATCTCTGATGGCGCAGATAGCGTCTCGGCTGGCTCTGCTGGCGACGGCGTTGCACTAGTGAGCGCACTTGCATTGGCTCCTTTGCCTGGACCGGCCTTTGCTGTAGTAGCTGATGCACCAGCTGCTTTGCTGTGTCACGAAGCCGGAGTGGGAGCGCGTGTACAACTACAACTCGGAGGAACAGTATCGCTGCGTTTCTTCACACCACAGTCTTTCGAGGGAACAATCATAAGCCTTCACTCGACGGGATACCCATCTATCTATCCGCCTAACTCGATCGATCCAGGGCAGGTTGCAGTTCTTAGAATTGATAACGGCTTACACATAATCATTACGCAGCACCCAGTCCCACAACTTGATCTCGAGGTATATCGTCACGTTGGTCTTGATCCGCTGAAAGCACATGTTGTGGTGGCAAAGTCGGCAGGTGGTTATCGCGCATTTTACGAACCAATTTCTCGAGAGTGCATCGATGTTGCAAGTTCAGGTGCGGCAGATTCTCGATTAGAGCAGATGCCCTTTGAGCGAATAACTCGGCCCCTTTATCCCTTCGAACGAGATATCAAGTGGACTCCTGCACCTCAAGTATCTGGGAGCCACTGAACGTTAGAAGAGAGATTCAAATAATCTCTAGATCAAGATCAAAAGAGATTTTTTCATTTACAGGGATAACCGTTGAGCGTCCGGATTTTGAAGCCCCTTCGAGTGCCTCATTAGGATGAATAGATGCAGGTTCGAGTGCAGTCATTTCTGCGCGACCATAAAAGGGAAAACCAGGTGAGAATCTCTCCTGCCAGAACCAGAGATATGGAAATCTCTCAACATCCCACGTCAGGCGCGCACCAATTATTCTCTTATCGTCAAATATTGAAATCCAGCCTTCATTTCCTGCACTTAAGTAGGCCAGTCGGGAAAATTTATCTTTAATTGGAATGCGTAAATCTGGTCGATCAATTCCAGACTCTTTCCACAACATCTCCTTAACTCCATCTTCCTCGTACTCTGTAGGGAAAACCCAGCTGCTCTCCTCGGGTGCTGAGACTTCACTCGTTGCCGATCCTTGGAAAGCTACATGCTCCACCATGACGATTTCCTGTGGAGTCAGACTGATGTTTTCAATCTCTGTCTTACAGTGAAGAATCGATTTCGTTGAGTGGATAGAGAGTGATCTCTTAAGGTGAAGGGAGTTAGATATGTTTAACTCCATAACTAGTGATGTGTTATTTCTTGTGGTGACTTCCCATGGCAGAATAGAAGAGGCGCCATGAAAGGAATGGAGCTGACCATTATGTACGCACTCTTTTCCGGCATTTGGAGTTAGGAATTGCCATCCACCGCGATAACGCGATAGCCAATGTTTGTGACTCTCGCCCTCAGCAAACTCGAGTGGAAGTGGTAGCGGCTCCTTCCACTCATACCATGACAACACATTGTTATTCGGATTGGAATCTCGTCCAATGTGACGAATTGTTCCGCCATTGGTTGGTTCAACAATAATTGTCATGTGTTGTGATTCGAGTTTTTCGAGGGATTCCATAGGCAATATCCTAAGTATGAAAAGATGAGGAGATGGCCAGAAAGGCAATGGCATCCTTACTCGCCAGTAAGTAATCCAGCTCTGCTTTTAGGCGCAATTCCTCTCACAATGCGGAAAACTCCCAAAATCGTAGAGGGTTATCCCTACGCATGAATAGGTTGTTGCTCCATAATTTCTATTAGCTCGCTGTGTAGAACAGTGGGGACCTAGGGGGGATATTTCCATGGAGGAAATGAAAAATGAAAAAATAAACATTGGGCCTTGGGGCAATAGCCTCTCACGCCGTAATGTTTTGATTGGTTCAGCCGGAGTAGCAACAGTTGCCGGTGTTGGACTTTTATCTTCATGCTCATCAAGCTCTGACACTGAAGAAGCTGGAGCAGAAGCAATAGTGGGTGGAATTCTTGATGGAATAATGACTCAACAAATTCCATCATCGTTAGATCCATTTACAAATGCACAAGGCGCCGCACTTAACGCTGCCGGTCCTTGTCATGATTGGCTTGAGTGGGTAGATCTAAAGGGAGATCTTTATCCATCTCTCGCCGCTTCAGCAGTACAAGATGATCCAAAGACAATTACCTACGTTTTGAACGCTGACGTAAAGTTCCAAAATGGTGAGCCTGTCAATGCCCAAGCTGTCGCAGATCTATTTGACTGGGTCATGGACAAGAAGAATGCCGCTTGGCTGAACTCCCGATTTGAAGGAGTAAAGACAGAGGTTGTAGATGAACTCACTATTAAGGTTCTGCTTCCAAAGCCAGATGTTACTTTCCGCTACGCAGTGTCGCGTCTACCAATCGCCGCAGTTTCAACGATGGCTGAGCAGGCACTGACACCAAGTGGTTGCGGACCGTACAAGTTTGAGCGTTGGGTACAAGGCTCTTATGTTTCATATACAAAGGACCCTAACTATCGCAATGCAGCAGATATCAATCTTGATGGAATCAAGATGGAGCACTTTGCTGATTCCAACGCAGGTACTCAAGCATTTCTTGCCGGTGGAAAGAATTGGGTTTACCCATCTTCTCTTTCTCAAGCTAAAGACCTTAAGGATCGCGCAGATAAGGGAGAGATTAAATACCTACCTGCAGAGCCAGGTGTTTGCTACTTGATCAATAACTGCAAGACAGGCCCAACAGCAGATCCAAATGTTCGCAAGGCGATTCGTCTTGCACTTGATCGTGGAGCAATGGTTGATGGTCCATTCAATGGAGTAAGTCGTCCATTCTTCTCAATGCTTAAGCCTGAGAGCTCATACTATGTTCCAGAGTTAGAGTACGAGCGCAATGTCGAAGAAGCGAAGGCGTTAATGGCTGCCTCGAAGACTCCAAAGGGCTTTAAGGAAAAGATCTACACACCTAACGTAGATTATTTCATCGGCCTTTCAACTGTCATGAAGGCTAACCTTGCTGAGATCGGAATCGACATCACTGTCGAGATCGAAGAAACAGCAGCAACAATTAACCGTATGTTCGTCACGAAGGACTTCAATATGGTCGTTCTAGGTGATGCACTTTCTCCAGAAGTTTCCGAACTTCACGAGTATTACCTTCGCTCAACCGGAGGTCGCAACTGCGGTAAGTACGTGAACAAGGCAGTCGACGCACTCCTTGATCAAGGCTTAAGTGAGATTGATGATGCAAAGCGCATTGAGATCTACAAGCAAGTCCAAATAATCACAATGTTGGATGACACGGCCTTTATTCCGCTAGTTGGAGAAGTTCTTCCTGCGGCCTTTAAGGGTTCTAACTTTGATGAGTTTGCTGGAGGCTTTATTCAGTACATCATTTGGCCAAAAGCCAAGCTGACTGCGTAATTAACTGACCTGATAAATTAAGTTAATTACCGCATGAAGTACTACGTATTACGAATAACGGGCGGGCTACTAACGATATTTGTTAGTAGCTTGCTCGTTTTTTCACTTATTCGGCTTATCCCGGGTGATCCTGCAGCTGAGTTAATGGGCTTGGCTTTTGATCCTGAATTGGCGCGCCTGATGCGTATTCGGCTTGGGCTTGAAGGCTCTTTTGTTCAACAGTATCTCGCGTGGATTACTGCCGTATTTCATGGCGATTTTGGCTATTCCTTCATCAATGGGGCACCCGTGGGGCAAGAAATTGGCGACAGACTTATTCGCACTGTCCAACTCTTGGTAGGCGGCGTATTTGTAGGAATATTAATCTCAATTCCCGCCGGCATTGTTTCTGCTGGCAATAAAGGTAAGTGGCAAGACGGGGGAATCATGGCATTCACAACGCTAATGCTTTCGATCCCTCAATTCGTATTGGGTATTTTTCTTATCTATATCTTCGCCGTCAAGTTGCACCTATTGCCGGCTGGTGGCTGGACAGATCCCAACGATGACTTTATTCAATGGCTTAAATCGATGGTATTGCCATGGCTTTGTGTTGGCATGGCGATGTCTGCCTTTACCTCTCGAGTCCTTCGATCAAGCATCTTGGATGCTAAGAACATGGACTACACCCGCACCGCACGGTCTTGGGGTTTATCGGAGAAAGAGATAGCAAGAAAGCATGTTTACAAAAATGCCAGCGCTCCGACACTGACAGTCATTGGTCTGGAAATTGGTTACCTCCTTGGTGGCGCTTTTGTGATCGAAAATGTTTTTGCATATCCAGGAATAGGTCAACTCACCGTAAAAGCAATTTCTCAGCGAGACTATCCAATGATTCAGACTTCGATCCTGATTTTTGCAACCGGCTTTATTCTGGTCAACTTAATTGTGGATCTGGCTTATGGGTTTCTTGACCCTAGGATTCGTCAGCGATGAGGCTCTTAACCTGGTGGCGTAGTTTAAATACGAGAATCCATGTGAGTATTTTTATGTTGCTTTTTTTGGCAGTGCTATCAGCTATTGCGCCCTTTCTTACGCCTTTTCGCTCTGACGAAATGGGTACGGGCCAAACACTCCTTGGACCTACCTGGGCACATCCATTTGGTATTGATTCAATGGGGCGCGATCAATTCAGCCGCGTAACTGAGGGAATTAGGCTTTCGGCATTTATTGGCTTCACTGTTATGTCTACATCTCTTTTGGTAGGCATACCCGTTGGCATCATCTCGGCATATAAAGGCTCGCTCTTAGACAGCCTTTTCAGCCGTATCTTGGATCTCCTCTTTGCTTTTCCTAATCTTTTATTAGCCTTGGTTTTCGTCACGATTCTTGGCTCTGGCTCTTGGACTGCGCTACTTGCCCTTGTAATTATCTATATACCGATTGCGAGTCGATTCGTCCGAAGTGCCGCTTTAGCCGAAAAGGATAGGGACTACGTATCGGCCGCGAAAGTCAATGGTGCAAGTACTTTTCGCATCTGTGCCAAGCATATTCTCCCAAACATCGCGCCGTCACTTTTGGTTCTAGGCACCAATATTTTCGCTTTTGCAATTCTTGCCGAAGCTGCATTGTCATATCTTGGTGTCGGAGCAAAACCTCCTACTCCAAGTCTAGGAAAAATATTAACCGAGAATCAGGGTTTCATTACTACAAGCTCACACCTTGTCTTTATTCCAGCCATCACTTTAAGTTTCTTAGTTTTATCTCTTAACTTGCTAGGCGATGGCCTGCGGGATTACTTGGATCCCAAGAAAACATCAAGTCGCTACAAAAAATCATTGAAGCAACTTTTGTTTCGAAAAGGATCGGTTCCTGTGGATGGTGGTCAAAAATAGTGAACTCCCCGTCTTTGGTTTCAATAAAGAATCTCTCAGTGGACTTCTGGAGAGTCCCGGGCCCACCAGCGCTCAATAGTGTCTCTTTGGAAGTTGCACCCGGAGAAGCAGTAGGTCTTGTGGGCGAGTCTGGCTCTGGCAAATCAACTTTAGGTTTTGCTATTGCGGGGTTGCTCGATCCGCATGATGTCCAATTAAATGGCGAAATACTTTTCAAAGGTCAAAACCTATTAACGATTAGCAAAGATGCTTACAGAGAAATACGGGGATCACAGATTGGCTACATATTTCAAGATGCTAGCTCTTCCCTCAATCCACTTTTAAAGATTGGAAAACAACTGACACACCCGCTTATGGCTAACGGGGGGATGAGTAAGGCCGAGGCAATGGTGAGAGCAAAAGAGTTGTTAGATATGGTGGAGATCTCTCAATCTGGGCGTCGTCTCAACCAGTACCCTCATGAAATCAGCGGTGGAATGAAGCAGAGGGTTGTCATTGCAGCGGCACTTTCTCGAGACCCTTCACTACTGATTGCCGATGAGCCAACAACTGCATTGGACGTTACTGTCCAAGCACAAATTATCGATCTTCTTTTGCGTCTTAAAAAATCACTCTCAATGTCACTAATATTTATCTCCCATGATCTGGGTGTAGTAGCACGCGTTGCTGATCGAATTGTCGTAATGAAGGATGGAAATATTGTCGAATCTGGTGGCGTTGAACAGGTTCTTGCCAGTCCAAGAGAGCCTTATACGCAACTGCTTCTGGCTAACATTCCTAAGTTACGCCATATAGACGAGAGTCAATCATTGAGATTTTGGGGGAGCAATGGACGCTAGGCAGATTGCTCTCTCTGTTGATTCGCTTACGGTTAATTTTCGTTCTCGAGTCTTCTCAAAAGTGAAAGGTGTTGTCCACGCTGTAGATGACGTCTCGTTCGACCTTGCACGGGGAACCACGACCGCGATTGTCGGAGAGACTGGCTCAGGTAAAAGCACGATTTTGAAAGCGATTATTGGTCTTGTTGAGGCATCAGGAGGTTCGGTCACTCTTAATGACACCAATTTCTCGCAGTTGAACTCACGGGCGGCAACTGAACTGCGCCGCCACATTCAAATGGTTTTTCAAGATCCAATTGGTAGCTTAAATCCTCGAATGCGAATCTCTGAAATTATCGCCGAACCATTGGTGATCACTAGGACCGGCAACAAAGCTGATCGTGCTCGAATGGTCAAAGAGATTCTTTCTCAAGTTGATCTCAAGCCAGAGTTGCTCTCGCGTTACCCACATCAACTAAGTGGTGGACAACGGCAGAGAGTTGCAATTGCTAGAGCCTTAATCGTGCAGCCAGAGGTTTTGCTACTCGATGAGCCACTCAGCGCTCTTGATGTACTTGTGCAAGCTCAAGTCGTTAGGCTCCTTGCCGATATTCAAAAGGCGGGGACTCTTAGCTACCTATTTGTTACTCACGATCTTGCTCTAGCAAGTGAAATTGCTGACAATGTAGTCGTTCTCTATTTGGGAAGGATTGTCGAGGCAGGAAGCGTCAAGGAAGTCTTTGAAAATCCCGCACACCCATACACTCAAGCACTTTTGTCAGCGGTGCCAACGGCAGATCATAAAATCGAATCTACTCGCGAACGTGTAATTCTGATTGGAGATCCTCCCAATCCCTTTAATCCGCCGTCGGGGTGCAGTTTCAGAACTCGCTGCCCAGCGGCAGAGGAAAAGTGTTCTATTGAGAGGCCTGAACTATTTAATCTTGCATCCGATCACAATGTCGCCTGCCATGTACTTCAGGAGAGGGTCTCTAGCTAAAGCAGTTCAGCGCTCACGGTCGAAGGGCGCTAGGAGCGATCTCATTCTTGTCAATCCCACCCGTCATTTACGCTTGGTTCCTCTCACAATGCGGATAATCCTCAAAAATATTGTAGGGATTACTCTTCACAATAGTGAAAATTGAGGACATGATGCCTGCAGTTCGCTTTTCAGGAAAGCGGCAAACTAGGGGAGGAAAGCTACATGGAGGAAATGGAAACAGAGGCAGGGAAGTTCGGCCGTCGCAAGTTTTTGAAGGCTGTAGCAGTCGGCGGAGTCGCCGTAGTTGCCGGCTCAACTTTGCTCGCTGCATGCTCATCATCGGATACAGATGAAGCGGCAGATGCCGGTGCAGATGCTGGTGCAGATGCTGGTGGAGAAAATAACAAGTCCAAGCTCTCAGAGTTTGCAGCTTACGATCCAGCGGCAGCGGCAGGTAGCGCTCCATCGGATCTACCAAAGAGCGTTGCATATTTCACACCAGTTGCCAATGAGTACTACAAGCAGATCAGCGACAACATTGCAAATGCATGTAAAGCTCGCGGTCTTGAATACCAGTTCATAGTTTCAGAAACTGACCCAGTTAAGGGTGTTGACCAGATTTCACAGGCGTTACAAAAGGGTGTTGGCGGAGTTATCGTTCAACCTGATGATGCTGCGGGACAGGCAGTTGTATTGCAGAAGGCAATTGATGCAGGTGTTCACGTGACATTCTTCGTTACACCTCCTGCCACTGCACAAACAATGGCTGATCAGTATGCATTGGGTTATGACCAGGGTAAGGGCGCAGTTGAGTGGATTAATGCAAACATGGGCGGAAAGGCCAAGGTTTGTAACTTTATCCTCGATCACATCGAAGCACTTATTCCACGTCGTCTGGGAACAGAAGCTGCACTTAAAGAGGGTGGCGCTGGCATCGAACTAGTGGAGTCCCTAGAACTCGTTGATATCAACCAGGATGAGGGCTTTAAGTTCGCAAGCACATTGCTTCAGAAGAATCCAGATATCAATGTTTGGATTGGACCTGATGACACAGTTCTTGGAGTTAATGCATTCCTCGTCTCTAAGGGCAAGAAGCCAGCGACAGATAAGATTTACGCTTCTGGCTTGAACGGTTCCGTTGCTGGTCAAGACGCAGTTTCTAAGGGAACTTTCGTACGCGACACATGGGCCTTCAATGATCCACTAATTTCATACGGATATGGTCAATTCATTGCAGACTGGCTAGAGGGCAAGAGCGTTCCTCAGGTCTATCAGGTCACTGCAACTAAGTTGGCTTCAAAGGATGAAGTTATGGCATTTAGAGCAGCAACAGCTGATCCATCAGGTTCATTCGAAGATTACAAGAATGGATTGAACTCGGCTGCAAAGTTGTGGGGAAATATCTCCTACGACACAAAGGATCAGTACATCCGTAACATCATTACCGGAGGATAAGTACAAAGATCTAATCTCGCCGTTTTTCCAGATTGTGTTTCTTAGCGAAGATGTGAGTTCTTACGCTTGAAATGAATATCTGGAAAAACGGCGTTTAGATTAACAGCGTTAAAAACGGACTAAACATTCTTTGTGTGGGGGAGTAAATGAATACCGAAAAATCACTTCTTAAGAGAGTGCTGGCAATTGGCACTCGTCCAGAACGTGCATGGGACCCAACGAATCGAATTGGTTTGGGGTTTGTTTGTATTGCGATGATTCTCGCCAGCGGTTTAGTTTTTGAGCGCTTCTTCACAGTCAGCAATGCCTTCACAATTATTCTCAACGTGACCGCACTAGGAATTGCTGCATTCGGAACCTCACTTCTTCTTATATCTGGCAACGTAGATTTATCAATCGGTGGAATGTACTCACTGACTGCAGTCTCTGCCGCTCTCGTCGCTTTCCATACTCAAAATACGCTCCTTGGTTTTTTAACCGCCATTTGTGTTGGACCCTTCTTAGGGTTGATCAACGGTAAACTCGTATTAGCGCTCAAAGTTAACCCTCTGATTGTCACGATTGGTATGGCTACGGTCCTTACGGGACTTGCATATGTCATGACAAATGCAAGAACAGTCTTTGATTTTCCAGCATCATATTCATGGGTTGGACGCGCAGAAGTCGGTCCAATCCCACTGCCAGTCATAATCTTTGCCATCCTTATCATTGGCGGCGGGTACTTTCTTTTGAACTCCGTGGCGGGCCTTCGCCTTTATGCAACAGGTGGCAATCCAATAGCAGCTGACCTTGTTGGTATCTCATCAAAAAATGTCGTTCTGGGTGCTTTTGTTATTAATGGCTTCCTCATTGGCTTAGTAGCTTTCTTGACCACCTCAAGAATTGGAAGCGCGAGCCCATCGATGGGCAATAACTTTGCACTTAATGTACTTACCGCAGCGATACTCGGAGGCGTCGGGTTTGCAGGCGGTACTGGCCACCCGCTTGGAATCTTCATTGGGGTCGTAACTATTGGTGTCCTAAACGCTGTTGTGATTTTTGCCGGCGTCCCAGATTTTTGGCAGAGCATTAGTCAGGGAGCCGTACTCATCTTGGCGCTTACATTCGATCAAATCTCTGCGCGCAGACGTAGGAAGGTAAGGGTCTCAGCGGTCAATCTTCCAACAGAGGATGAGATGAAAGACCTTGGCGTCAAGATTGCAGACTCAGAGACACATGAGGCGCGTCATTCTTCTCGCGACGAATCTCTTGTACCAGCAATCCAAGCAATTGGCTTGGAGAAGTCTTTCGGAAGTGTTAATGCGGTAAAGAATGTAACTTTCAAAGTTATGCCAGGGGAAGTTGTGTGTCTGCTCGGTGATAACGGAGCGGGCAAGAGCACCGTCATCAAGATGCTTAGCGGTGCAATCAAACCTGATGGTGGCCGAATGGAGATTAATGGCGAAGCCGTATTGCTGCATTCACCACAAGATGCACGAGCAGCGGGTATTCAGACTACGTATCAAGATTTGGCACTTTGCCCAAATCTAGGGGCTGCGTATAACTTGATTCTTGGTGCCGAAACACGTCGTCGTAATTGGGGAGTCCTTTCACTTCGTGATGATAAGAAAGGTCTTGAAATAGCGCAACAACGCCTTGGCGAGCTTGGTATTAAGTTAGATGACTACGACCTCTCCATCGGATTGTTATCGGGCGGACAAAAGCAATCAGTTGCTATTGCCCGCGTTGCGACTAGCGATGTAAAAGTTGTAATTCTTGATGAACCAACTGCAGCCTTGGGTGTCAAGCAGACAAGCAATGTATTAGCACTCGTTCGAAGATTGGCAAAGCGCAACGCTGGAATTATCTTCATTAGTCATGACATTGAAACTATCTTCAAGGTCGCAGATCGCGTAGTTGTCCTTCGCTTAGGTGAGGTGGTCTTCGAGGGAGATGTAGCTGATGTCGATCGCCTGCAACTGTTGCAATTAATGGCCGGCGTAACCTCTACGTCGTCGAAATAGAGGGGTAATAACTATGTCGGGCTTAGGAATTCTTCAATTAGATGGCCTCAACGCTCTTGTCACAGGTGGTGGAAGCGGAATTGGCCGACAGATTGCTTTGGGTTTTGCTGAGGCTGGAGCAGATCTAGTTCTCGTTGGACGTCGCCTCGCCCCGTTAGAGGAGACAGCTAAGTTGGCGGCAGCATTTGGCGCAAAAAGCATTGTTATCGCCTCAGATATTACAAATGAGGATGACATGAAAAGAATTGAAGCTCAAGCGGGACGAGTGGACATTCTTCTAAATTGTGCAGGCGCTGCGCCGAACGGTTCATGGAAGACCGTCACCCTTAAGGAGTGGCGCGATGTTTTTGCTATCAACGTTGATGCGATGTTTCGCTTATGCCAAATCTTCGCCCCTAAAATGATGGATAACGGTTATGGGCGCATTATCAATATTTCATCGGTCTATGGCTCCATGGGAGGCAACCCTGCTCTGTATCCAGGGATGGATTGGGATGTTGCATCATATTTTGCAAGCAAGCATGCAGTTCATGGCATCACTCATTACTTAGCGCCACGCCTCGCACCTTTTAATGTTTGCATCAACACTTTGAGCCCAGGTGGATTTAGCGGATCGGATATGAACGAGGATGCTGGAATGGGGTCGGACGAGATGTTGGAGGCTTTTTATTCAGTCGTTCCAATGCGCCGCTTAGGTGGCCCAAAAGACATCGCCGCCGCCGGAGTTTTCTTGGCATCTCCTGGTGCTTCATACACAACAGGTCAAGATCTCAAAGTAGATGGCGGCTGGTCAGTCTGGTAATCGGTAACTCCGTATTGCTACTCCCGTTGTTCTAGTGGTCATTCACAACGTAATGTGATGCCCCTTGCGTTCCTGCAGCGTTTTTCATAATCTCTGCAATTTTAGACATCTCACCTGAGGAGAGTTGCCAGTCAGCTGCTTTAACATTTTCTTCAACCTCTGCTACAGAGCGCATTCCAGCCAGCGCCACAGAGACTTTCTTATTGTGCAACACCCATGCAAGTGCTAATTGAGCGAGTGTATGGCCGGATTCCTTAGCAAAATCTCTTAACTGTTCTGTAATTTTAATGTTCGTTGCAAAATTTTCTTGCGTTAAAAGCGGAAGTCCGAAGACATCACCCTTTGATCGCCAATCCTCCTCGGGAAATCTAGTTTCAGCGTTCCAGGCTCCAGAAAGTAAGCCGTGACACAAGGCGCCAAAGGTCATAACACCGAGGCCCATATCGACGCACTGGGGCAACATTTCACTTTCGATACGACGATCGAAAATGTTATACCCGACCTGTTGCGCGTGGAGAGTTCCAAAGTTGCTATATTCGCGCACTTGATCAAGAGTAAAATTCGAAACGCCAACGAAACGAGCTTTGCCGCTCTTTTGCAAAGATTCAAAACCGGCCATGGCATCCGATGGAACTGCTTTTGGATCGGGAACGTGGATGAGTAAAATATCTAAGTAATCAGTTCGTAGACGCTTAAGACTTTTT
>JBILUX010000074.1:0-5814 GCA_044370765.1 Candidatus Planktophila sp.
CCTCACGGGCGTAAAGGGGTAAAAGATCCGATGAAAGATGCAGCTGTAGGAATCCCAGCTATTCCCTCGCTTATGCGAGAGATAAATGCACGCAGCACTTTGGATTTACTGCGCGAGCACGGTGCATTACATGCCGCCGAAATCGCCCGCTTAATAGGTCTATCGCGGCCAACAACGGCTGAAATTTTGCGAGGATTAGCCGATCTCGGTCTCGTTCAAGAGTTAACTCCCGGCGCCGATGATTCCAAACGTGCCCGCTCTGTCTATGAGGCTATTAGCGACGTCAAGATTGCATTAGCGATAGATATCGGCTCAAAGTACATCCGTGCAGCAGCCGGTGATTTGAATCTAAAAATGCTCTCGCATAGTTCTATTCCACTTAAATCCTTAGCCCTTAAAGATTTAGTCGCTGCAATGCACGCAGCCGTTAATGAAACTTTGAAGACCTCTGGCTACACAATTAAAGATGTCGCAACTATCGTTGTTGGTACACCTGGTGTTATTAATCAAGCTACTGGAACTATCTCTATTGCCGGAACAATCGCTTCACTAGATGGTGTTGATTTGGCCTCACTGATAGAGCGCGAATTTGGAATCCATCCCAAATTGGAGAATGATATTAATTTAGTGACTGTCGCCGAACAATTTAGCGGTCATGGCCGCGAGATTGAGGATTTTGCAGTGCTTTCAGTTGGTTCGGGCCTTGGCTCTGGAATTGTTGTTAATGGCAAACTATTGCGTGGACATCGCGGGGCTGCTGGTGAGGTTTTTTTCATTCCCTTTGGTGATCCGCTTGATACACATCGATCCCAAAGTAATCCCTCCGCCGATTCGATTGCAGAGCTTGCTCGCTCCCTTGCCAAGAAAATTAAAAAGAGTTCATTGCGCGAGCCTTTTTCAACGATCGATATTCTGGCCGCCGCTAAAGCCGGCGATGAGTTAGCAAAGGCCGTCGTCGCAATTGAAGCCGAACGCATAGCTCTCTATATCGCCGCAATTTCAGCTGTTACGGATGTAGAGCTCGTTGTCTTATCCGGTGGTATTGGGCGCCAAGCCGCTTTTTTCCTGGATCAAATACAGGGCTTAGTCTCTAAGGTTCTACCTTTTCCTCCGCGCATTGAGGTTTCAACACTTGGAGATACTGGAATTCTCATTGGCGCACTTAATATCGCTACCAAGGCGGCGTGTGATCTTATATTTTCAACGAAAATTTCCTCGCGTGCATTAGCCGGGTCTATGTAAGTGAAGTTAACGGTTATCGGCGGTGGTTCTACTTATACGCCAGAGCTCATAGATGGCGTCATCACTCGTCACGCCCGACTTCCGATCACCCATATCCATTTGGTTGATATCGAAATGCCCAAGCTCGAAATTATCGCTGGCTTTGCCCGAAGAATGATTAAGGCGGCTAATGTCGATATCACAGTTGAATACGGAACCGATTTACATGCAGGGCTTCGCGGTGCATCATTTGTCATCAGTCAGTTCCGTGTTGGCACACAGGCTGCCCGCCACCGAGATGAATTGCTTGGGCGTAAATACAAACTTGTCGGACAAGAGACCGTTGGAGTTGGTGGTTTTGCTAAGGCACTACGCACCATCCCTGTAGCACTAAACGTTGCGCGTGCGATTGTCGAAGAGGCACCTGATGCAATTCTTCTCAACTTTACAAATCCTGCAGGATTAATTACTCAGGCACTCATACAAGAGGTTCCAGAGTTAACAACAATTGGACTATGCAATGTTCCATGGAATACGAGAATTGAAATTGCCGAGGCCCTTGGCGTTGCATCCACATCGGTTAGCTTTGATTACATAGGTTTAAATCATCTCTCATGGATCCGTGGCGTTTCGGTAAATGGAGAAGATCGCAGTGCTGCAGCTATTCAGGCATTCCGGGGGTTAACCATTGAAAAGGGTAAACCAGGTGATTCCCCCGCTTGGACACAGAGCTCCATAGATTTACTACAGGCTATTCCAAATTACTATCTCTCCTACTATTACTCCGAGAAGGCATGGATTGATTATCAATCTAATAACCCAACGCGAGCAAGTGAAGTAATGAAGATTGAAGAGATACTCATTGAAAAGTTTAAAGATGAAACCCTTGTCACCAAACCCGAAGAGCTCATGCAACGCGGAGGAGCTTATTACTCTGACTCTGCAGCAGAATTGATGGCCGATATTCACAATAATGTTGGCTCAACTCATATAGTCAATACGCTCAATAATGGCGCTGTTCCAGGTTTTCCTGACTCTGCCGTTATGGAGATTCCCGCAATTATCTCCTCCAAAGGTGCAACATCAATTAAGACCGGTGCGATGCGCTCTGATATCGATTCACTTGTGCGCACGGTCAAAGATTTCGAGCTTTTAACAATTGATGCAGCGGTTAACGGCGATGAAGACAGCGCCCTTCGTGCCTTGATTGCAAATCCAATTGGTCCAGACATTGGTGACGCTCGCGAATTATGGGCGGATTTAAAGAGAGAAAATGCGGGAATGATCGGGGCTTTCAATGTCTAAAGCGATTCTTGGCATCGATGGCGGTGGCACAAAGACCCATGCCATCGTGGTTGATCTAGATGGAAAAATACTTGCTACAGCTGCAAATGGCGGTGCTAATTGGGAGCGAATTGGTATTGAGGCCGTTGGAAAAAGTTTAGATGAGTTAATAAACAGCGTGCTATCAACTGCGAAAATTTCACGCGAGGATATTGTTGCCTCCACACTTGCACTAGCTGGTATCGACTGGCCTGAAGATGAAAATCTATTTGCCCCAGTAATTCAAGGCCTTGGCCTAAGCGGTAAATGTGCCTTGGTAAATGATTCAGTCGCAGCGCTATTCGCCGGAATTCCAGATGGAATTGGTTGCGTCTCTATCGCTGGAACTGGCGGCAAGACTGCCGGTAGTGATGGCGAACAGACAATTCAAACTATGGGAATGGAGCTTGGTGAAGGCGGCGGCGCTGGTCAGTTAGTAGATATGGCACTCGATGCTATTGCTCAGGCCTTCCATTCAACTGCGGCAAAAACTCGAATGTATTCAGAAATTCCTTTAGAGGCGGGGTTTAGTCAGCCAGAGGAGTTCTTCATTGCAATAGCGCGAGGTCGCGTACGACTCGATGAAAGTTATGCTCGCCTTATCTTTGAACTTGCAAACTCCGGTGACAGCGCAGCTCATGAGGTCGTCGTACACGTGGCGAAGCAACATGCACGTGATGTTAATGGAGTCGCCTCACAACTTAAATTTCGAGACCAACATATGACGCTAATCCGTGCTGGCGGGCTACATACAGCAGGTTGTGGAGTCTTTGATAACGCCTTTGAGAGCGAGATCAATCGACTGCTTGGTAAGGTCAATGTGAGCGTTTTAAATATAGCCCCCGTATTCGGCGCGATAATTCATAGTGCGCATGCATACTTTGAAACAATTCCAGCCGAGTTCTTGAGCAATCTACTAACGGATGCAGGAAAGGTCGATCTTTGATGAACATTGTTTTAAATGGAGCCTCTGCTCTACAGAGTGAGATTAATGAAGCCTTTTGGGCTGATAAGTTGGAGTCAGAGTTATCAATCGAAATCACCCTCACCAAATCGAGTCCGACAAAGTCAGAGGGCTTTACTCTCAACGCTTCTCGATTGGGTCAGGGCATCACGGCGACAATCGGCACCTCTGAAGATCATCCCTTTAGATATGCACTGAATGCATTGCAGAAATGGATTCATAGCGGCGGCACAACAATTTCAATAGATGACGGCCCAGATTTTCAAGTCCGTGGCGTAGTTGAAGGTTTTTATGGGAAAGCATGGAGCCATGAGCAGCGCTTACGTGGCTTGAAATTATTTGGCGACTACAACATGAATACCTACTTCTTGGCACCGAAAGATGTTCCATGGCAACGTTTCAATTGGCGAACGCTCTTTGGAGATGAATTTCTCTCACTCACCGCTGAGTTGATCGAGACTGGTCGCTCACATGCAGTGGATATCGTGGTGTGCGTCTCTCCGGGTCTCTCAGTAAAATACAGCGATCAGAATGATGTCATCGCAGTTGTCGGGCGATACAAACAACTCTTCGACCTTGGTGCACGTCACTTTGGACTCTTATGGGATGACATTGCATGGGAGCTCTCACATCCAGAGGATATTGAGACGTACGTTTCAACGGCGGCGGCACATGCTGATTTCACAAATCGAGTATGGGCAGAGCTTATGAAGTTAGATACAACAATTAAGCTAACCGTGTGCCCGATGCATTATTCAGGACGAGGCAATGAGCCCTACCTACTCGAACTCGGTCGCCAACTGCACTCCCGCATCAACCTTATGTGGACCGGACGTTCAATCTGCTCTGAGTATCTAGATATAAGCGATGCCGTGATTTTCGAACGCACAACGATGCGTCCGCCTCTTTATTGGGATAATTTCCCAGTCAATGATGGCAGTATGCAGAAAAACCTATTCATCGGACCTGTTCGGGGACGTGAAGTTGGCTTAGAGCGATATTCGGCAGGATTGCTCTCAAACCCAATGTTGCAGTTTGAAATGTCGCAGTTTCCACTATTTACTATTGGCGATTACCTTTGGAACTCTCATACTTACAACGCAGATCAATCATGGGAAGACTCCTTAGTCCATCTGATCAAGGATGAAGTAGATCGGACATGCCTTCGTGCATTCATGCGAACCTCTATGGGTACAGTAGTCGGAGGCGATCCAGCTCCAGATTTAAGGGCCGTGTTTAAAAGAGGCGTAACTGCCTGGCGTAAAGGTTCTCTCGAAGAGGCCGGTGATGTTTTTATAGTCGCCGGACAAGAAATGATTGCAAATCACGCCTATCTTTTGAGTCCAACATTCTCACGACCTGAAATGATTTCAGAGATTTCAATGTGGCTGGAGAAATATCTCATTGGCGCCGAAGTTCTAGTCGGTCTAGGTGAAATATTAAAGCGCTGCAGTTTTGACTCCTCCAAAGGCGCTATTACAGGAACTGAGCAAGAGATCGCCGATCTAGGTGCTTTAACAGAGCGCTTGCAGGCACATCGCAAGAATTTATTCGGCGATCAAGGTGAAGGACCAATCAATGAACTTATGGCCGAGCTGGGAAGCTAACTAATGTCACGCATTAATGTATTTATCGGTGACAGTGTTACCGATTGCGGACGAGACATTGAGCCACCTTATGGCGATGGTTATGTCAGAGAGATCGCTCGAAGCGGAGCTCTTACTGGAGAGATAATTAACGTAGGTACGAGTGGCCATCGTTTAATAGATTTAGAAAATCGTTGGCAGGCCGATGTTTTGGACCATAATCCGACATTGCTCTCGATTGCTATTGGAATCAATGACACATGGCGACGTTACGATGACAATGACATCACTACCATCGAGGATTTCCGCGATCGTTACCTCCGCTTATTGACCTCTACAAGAGCTGCATGTAACCCGCAATTTGTCCTGTGCGAACCTTTTTTACTCGCAGTCAAGGATGAGATGAATACCTGGCGCGAAGATCTCGATCCTAAAATCGCCGTCGTCCACGAGATGGCAGCAGCCTTCAACGCAATCCTTGTTCCATTTGATTCCCATTTGAACACATTGGCGAAAACTACTCCGATGATTGAACTGGCTGACGATGGAATACATCCAACGGTCTTTGGCCACCAAGAGCTAGCCAGATTTTGGATTAGCTGTGTAGGTGAGCCTGCTCGTTAAGAACGCGTAGTGCGCGCAAGCCATCACTCGGCCAGATTGAAACCGTCGTAATTGAACAGGGTGAGATATCTATGTGGAAAATTGCATCTGCCGCAG